>CALLLI010000139.1 GCA_938082635.1 uncultured Verrucomicrobiales bacterium | reverse complement strand
CAATACTAACGTAGTCGCGTTGACTGGTTGGTGGTGGTGACTTTTAGTCGCCACAGTATCGAACCCAAGCATTCCGCGGTGACTAAAAGTCCCAGCCACTGGATCTCAACGAATAGAAATTTATGATGGCGCTTGGTATAGCGGCACTGAAAGGCGCTGGTTACTTCTCCAACCCTCCCGAGCATGTCCTAGGGTTGCCTGCTTTTGCCCCCCGCTAGGATACCCGGCATAGCCAGGAGCACCGAGCGCGCTCTTACATTGCGGTGAACTGTGCGCCCTGTCATCGACAGAACGGATCCGCACTCGGAAATTGGGATGGGCGTTCGCATCTCACGACGGAGGAAACGCAGCTTGTCGATGGGGCCCTGGTGAACAACTCTGGGAATCCGAGCATGCGAGTCATCGCGCCCGGCTCTGCGTCGCATTCTATGGTCCTGACCCGAATGGGCAGTGAAGGTGCCTCGCGCATGCCTCCGATCGGCTCCAATGTGATCGACACGGCAGGGCCGCAACTGATTGCCGATTGGATCACGAATGAACTGCCAACCTGGCAAACCTACGAGGACTGGCAGAATACGCAATTCACTGATCCCAGCGCTCCAGAAGCAGCCTTGGAGGCCGATCCCGATGGGGATGAGCGAACCAATGCCTTTGAATTCCTGACGCGAACCCTTCCTAAGGACAATCAGAGTGCCTGGGATCTCACTTCAGAAGTGATTGAAGGAAACTATCACATCGGCTACCCCACTGTCTTTGGGAGGGCGTCAATTATCGAGGTCAGTATTGACGCGGTGACTTGGACCCCATGGCAAGACCCCGAAAACCAACTTGTCTATCCTGCTATCCCGGCGACCGCGTTTCGCCAAATTCCGACGGCAGGCATCAATCGGCAGTTTGTTAGGCTTCGATTCCTTTCTCGCTGAGCAGCTATCTTAAGCCGGGCATCGAACCGGTGGAGGAGGCGAAGCGGTCTACCCCAAGGTCCATTTGATCGAGCATGCTAACGAAGAGATTGGGCAGGGGATAATTGTCTTGGCGGTCGAACGCTAGGTGTTGGCCGTGCTTGAAACCACCGCCAGCAAGGAGCACGGGCATGTTGTCTGTCGTGTGCTTGTTGGCATCACCGAAATTGCTTCCGTAGAGGACCATCGTGCGGTCGAGCAAGGTCTCATCGGCTTCTTTGACGGCTTTGAGGTCGCCTAGCAGATTGCCAATGAGGCGCATGTGTTCGCGATCGATGGCCTGAAGCTGTTTCAACTTTGCCTCGCTCTTTCCGTGATGGGAGAGGTTGTGGTAGCCATCGGAGATCTTGGCGCCCTTCACTTCGATCGTCGGCGAATTGGTGCTGTCTAACAAAAGTGTCACGCTGCGCGTGGAATCCGTTTCGAAGGCGAGCCGGGCCATCTGATACATGAGCTGGGTCTTCTCCATGTAAGCGCTCGAATCTTTGGGGTCATGCGGCATGGGCGCAGAAGGCTTGGGCTTGGTGCGCTCTTCCCAATCCCGCGAGGCCGCCATGCGTCTCTCCACTTTACGGACCGACGTCAGATACTGATCTAGTCTGTCCCGGTCATGGGCTCCGAGTCGTCGTTGGAGCGACTTGGACTGGTCGGCGAGGGTATCCATGACGCTTTGGCCGAGCTCTAACTTTCGCACTTGGCGAGCGATCTCTTTAGGGGAACCCTGGAGGAAGAGCTGCCGGTACACGTCCGAGGCGTTGTTGGTGCAGGGAATGAGCACGCCGGAGTCGGTCCAGGAAAGGCTGCGGCGCCCAGCTTTGGCGTTCACTCCTAAGGTCAGGGAGGGAAAGCGGGTGAGGTGCCCGATCTTCGAGGCGACGAATTGATCTAGCGAAACGCTATTTCGAAATCCTCCACCTGCAGGGTGCGGTGCTGCGGTGAGAAACGACACATCTGAGGCGTGCGAACCATCCACACCGGGATGGGAAACTCCGCTGAAGACGGTGAAGTCATTTCGATACTTTGCTAGCTCATTTAGGTAAGGTGAGAGCGTGTAGTTCCGTCCGGACTCGGATGGGAAAAACTGACCTGGCAGAACTCCCAAATTATTACAGACCGCAAAGACGCGGCGCGGGTTCGTGTGGGACGCTTTGGCGGCGAAGGTTGGTGTCATCGCCTCCAGCATGGGCAAGGCTAACGAAACTCCCATACCGCGCAGTAGCTGTCGACGACCGAGTCGGCGCTTACTTGTGGCAATGTAAGGTTTGTCAGGTCTCATTTGATCTGGAAGAGCTGGCTGTCGACGACCGCGTTAATAAGAGAGCGAACCCCGTAGCCGCCCGCTGTGGTGCGGTCGAGGATGGCCTCCACCTCATCTCGGTCTGAGAAGCTCACTGGAGCACCCGTGGCAAAGGTGATGAGGTGGTGCACGAGATTGCGTGCGATCTGGCGTTCGTCTCGTAGAAACAGTGCTTTCAAGGCGCGCACATCATCAAAGGAGCGTCCATCGGCAAGCTTGCCGCTGCTATTCACTTTGGGGCCGTAGCGAAAGCTGAACTTGTGACCGTTCTTACCCAAGCCGTCCGCGGGTTCACCTTCTTGGCCAAGGCTGCGATAGCGGTCACGCCAACCGCCGGCGACATCGAAGCTTTCCAAGGCGAAGCCAGCGGGATCAAACTTCTCGTGGCAGGTGCGACAAGAGACGTTTGAGCGGTGAAGGTCGAGTTGCTCGCGAATGGTCTCGGCTCCGCGGATGTCTGGCTCGATCGCTCCGACACTGGAGGGAGGAGGTGGAATCTCTATCCCTAACAAACGCTCCATGACCCAAGAGCCGCGCAGTGCTGGCGACGTTGTGGTGCCGTTCGCAGTGATGGTGAGAACGCTGGCTTGGGTGAGCAATCCTCCGCGCGGGTTGTCTTCCGGAACGGACACGCGTTTTAAAGCGACGCCTTCTACGGCGGGTAGGCCGTAGTGCTTGGCGAGGCGTTCATTGGCAAAGATGAACTCGCTATGGATCAGGTTTCTGCTAGGGAGGTCATTGTCAATGAGCTCTCGAAAGAAGCGCCGAGTTTCAAGAATAGAGGACTCTGTCAAAAGATCATCCAGGTAGTAGTCGGGATAGAGTGTGGCATCAGGGGAATTCGTTTTGATCTCTCGTAGATCGAGCCAGTAGTCGAGAAAGGTATCAACGAAGCGATCCGACTTGTGATCGTTGAGAAGGCGCTCAGTCTGCGCTTGGAGATCGGAGGCTTGGCTTAGCTCCTCGTCGGGCACACCGTTCCAGAGAAACGTGGCCAAGCGTTCGACTTGAGCGCTCTTCGTCAGTTTGCCCGGCTTGCTTTCCAGGTAAAGGAAATCTGAGGAACACAAGATAGCAGCATAGGCCGTGATCATGGCTTCGGTGAAGTCGCCTTCTGCTTTGAGAGCTGCTTCATGGATCTTGAGAAACGGCTCGACCATCTCGTCCGCGTTCACGGGACGTCGAAGCGCTCGATTTAGAAAGCGCGTTAACAAGATGCGAGCGTTGCCTAAATTGACCTTCACTTCGGAACTGTCAGAAACCTCAAAAGGAGAATCGCCAAAGAGCGCCTGGTAGCCAGAAGGCGGCCAGGATTCATGCAGCGGGCCTGCCAATTCTAGCCATTGAAACGCGACGCCGGGGATGCCGGCTTCGGTTGCGTTTGGATTGCCTTTCCAACCCGGGCGCGTGCGCACGAGGCGCGTGGCATCCGGCCGGATGCCTTCGCCTGCATGCAGATAAACCTCGCGTTCGATGATGGCGGCCTCTGGAAAGGAGTCGAAGGTGGTGAGCCAGCGATTGTCGCCACTTTTGGCTAAGGCGTAGAGCGTGACCGGTTCGCTCCGGTTGCCAGGAAAGGCTTCGGCACGATTGGGACGCCACCAGGCTTGTGAGCCACCTGTGAGTCCCTCGTCCTTGCCACCGCTTCGTCCGTTGAGTCCTGCTAGGAAAGTGTAAGTCTTCATGCGCACGCGATAGCGACCGTCCGTGGGCACATGGTTGCGCATGCGGGTGAAATCATACTTGGTCGTGGCGGAATAGGTGCCTGACACAAAGCCAACGGCTTCCTGTTCGCGGACTTTGGGATCACTTTCGCCAACGGTGAAGGGTTTCGTCCCTCGAATAACCTCTGGTTGGGTGGTCGTTCCGATGAGAGGGATAGAAGCTCGTGTAGCTGAGTGTTGAAGAGGGCGATAGTGAAGGTAGCTGCGCATTTGCCCCTCGTCTCGTGCGTAGAACCGTGTGGTTTCACTAGGATGGGCGGCGGCTTGTAGCGCTACTCGGACTCCATGTTGAGCGACTTCAAAGAACTTCGCGATTTGCACATGAGAGACATCGAGTCGTTCGCCCGACTTGTTGAAGAGATGGGCCGTGCTGTCTTCGGGGAGTTTATCCGCGACTTGAAGCCAAGGAGCGTCTAGCACTTCACGCAACGCGTTCTCAAATTCGAATCGGTTCAAGCGGCGGAGGGAAGCGCGTCCTTTCTCGGCAATGCGCATGCGATCTTCTGCCTTAAGAGGTTCAGCGATTTGCGACAAGAAGACGCTGAGATTTTCGGCTGTCGGCCTTGCCGTGACTTTGTGTGGCGGCATCTCGCCTTGCTCCACGCGATCATGTACCTTGCGCCACGTTTCAAAGACGTCTGCCTGCGTGAGATCAAAATTCAGAGATTCGAGATCGAAGTCACTTTTCTTCGAGTCGCTGTCGTGGCATTCGAAGCAGTGCTTCTCCAGAAAAGCCTCACTGCCTTCAGGCCCAGCAAAGGCCTCTATGTGAAGACATCCGAAGCTGAGCAGAAGCGTGATTCGACACGCAAAGGATCGCATGCCTTCTAAACCAGTGGGGGGAACCCCTGTTGCGGATTAACCGCCTCCAAACGAGTCGCCGCGAAATTGTCTCCCGATTTGCGGCACGTTCTGCTGGTCATTCCCTTGGCGGTAGTTCTGCTTGATTTCCTCGGGAAGATTCGAGGCCTCCAACGCAGCTCTTCCACCCTCGGCGTCCATCTGGATCCATTGGCTGTAGACATTGGAGAGTGCATTGTTCCTAGTATTCTCGTCACCAATGCTGCCTGCCCAAGCAGTAGCCATTTCTGGATCTTCACGTTGGATGCGGTTCGCCAGTCTCTGTGAGGCTTGATCGCGTGCTTGTCCTTCGGCGAGGACGCCGATCCATTCGGAGGCGCTGACTGGATCGATCCTTGCCCAGCGATCAGCGACATCGCCAATCGCATTTGTCTGCATGTTAGAATCTGGGAGCGTGTCAATCCACTCGGCTGCGGACACGGGATCTTGCCGGGCCCAGTTGCTAGCAGTGTTCTTAAAGGAGTTCTGATAGGTTTGGTCATCGGCACTCAGGCCGAGATCGTCGAGATGCTTCACGGCAAGTGTGGGATCATTGCTCGCGAGTTGGCTCATGGCATTGCTCATGGCATTGGAGCGCGCATTGCCCTCAAGAGTGTTTGCCCAAGCCAATGCTTCTTCCGGGTTCTTACGTGCGTAGCCAGAAGCGATCTGGCTCATGATGTTGTCATACTGAGGATCGCCTTTCCAGTCCTCGGCTTTTGCTAGGGCAGTGTCTAAATCTTGGGAAGCTAGGGTGCTGAAGGCTCCAGAAAGGGCGTTGTTCTTCAGCTCGGAAATCTCTTTCGCGAGATCGATGGCGGCTTCAGGAGCTTCCCGGCCCAGTGTGTAGCCACTTTCGCTGATGGCGCGAAACTTAGCGAAGCTGTCAGGCTCATTGCGCATCCATTCGATGGCTGCCGCAGAATCCTTCTTGATGAGTTGTTGCACAGCGTTGGGTAGGGCCCGGTTTCGGGCGCTAGGGTCCATCTTCTCTAACATGGCCATGGCGGCTTTCGGGTCGCGCTTGGCGAAGGCGTTTACGGCACTTGTTTTGATGATCTCACGTTCATAAGAAGAGAGTTCTGTCTTGCCAATCCAATCGAGCACGGCTTGGGGATCGCGTTCTGCCCATTCCTGTCCCACAATCTTGAGGGCTTCGCGACGCTCTGCTGGCTGCTGGCTGCTGGCTTGGTCACGGTGAGGGCCATCTTGGCTGCCGTCGTGGGATCCATTTCGGCCCAGTTGTCGAAGACTTCATGATAGAGGCTGGGGTTCGCATCGGCCGTCTTCTTGAGGAGTTTGAAAGCTCCTGCGGGATCGATTTCGCTGGCTCCGACAAAGATTGATTTGAGTGCTTTGCTTTTATCACCAGCATCTTCAAGGGCGTCTCGCGCTCGAAGTGCTTCTGCTGGGTTCATCCGCCCCAACTGTTTGAAAGCTTTATCAAATATGCTTCTGTGAGTAATCTCTTTATGTATCTCCAGCGCTTTCATGGGATCGGCCATCGTGAGGTAGTCAATGATCATTTCCCGAGTCTCACGGCGGCGTGAATGATTCGGATAGGTATCAATGTCCACAATGAGTGCGGCGATGTCTTTGCTAGGCATCTTACCGAGCATTCCGTAGAAACGATTGATCGCCGCTTGGCCATTAGGATTATTAATGACACCTAACAAGGCATCTGCCGCAGGCGACTTTCCGGAGATGCCGACGGCACCTGACTTCGTGCCTCCATTCGAGCCATTGGCGGAATCTCCACTCGAACTCTTCTCATTGAGGAGAGAACCCGATGTGTGCATGGCGTAGCCATTGTCCGAATCAGCTGTGTCAGAGTTGCCAGCGAGAGGGCCGCGGCCGAGATAGACGCCAAGGGCGATGCCAGCGAGGCAGAGATAAGGAGCGAGAAGAGATCGGAGTTTCATAGGTCTAGTAGGGTGATGACGCGCGAGCGTGGGATTTCTTAGGGAGCAAATGGATCAATATCGGAACTGAAGGAGGCCGTGCCGGTAGAGCCGCCAATCCCCTCCAATCCCCTCCAATCCCCTCCAAGAGCTTGGCTTGATCAGCTTCAGACAGGGATGCTTCTAAGATAGCGTCGCGGGCGGCGGTTTCGTTTGAGTTCTTCCAGGTGTCCACGGTCTGCTCTAGCGCTTGGAAACGGTCACGCTCGTCTTGGATCGTGCTGGCCCAAGCAAAGGCGGATTCGGGATCGGTCCCGCGAATATTCTGGGAGAGCTGTCCAGCGGCGGCATCGCGTTCAGGCCCCTCGTTTAGGTTGCTGATCCACTGCGAGGCGCCCATGGGGTCAAATTTCGACCATTGGCCAGCCACTCGACCGACGGCATCTTTGCGAGCTTTATCGCTGCCGAGTTCGCTGGCCCAGTCCGCAGCGGCTTGGGGATTGCTCTCGGTCCAGGACCCGGCAACGGACGCTGCCGCATCCGCCAACTTTGGACTATCAGAGCCCTCATTGAGCAAGCGCTCGACTTCCTTGGAGGCTTTGATCGGATCCTCAGAAGCCGTGGCTTGAATGACCGAGGCCAGAGCCTGGTCGCGTGAGTCTCCTGAAAGGCCTTCTGCCCATTCAATGGCTTTCTCGGGATCATTGCGTGCCCGGACACCAGCGATGCTTTCGACAGCGCGCCGTTTCTGATCAGTGTCTGTTAGGGAGAGGGCTTCCTCAGCAGCGGCATCGGGTTCACGGTAGGCCCAGCTGCTGTAGACGGAGGCGAGGACATCTGCCTGAGCCGAGGGACTATCGATCGTCTTCACCCATTCAAGCGCTTTGGCAGGGTCATTGTCCACATACTGATTGCCGAGGGTTTGGAAGGCGCACTTGTTCTTATCGGTCAGGGTGACTCCGGCGAGTACGTCGCGCAGGCCTTCGGGATTGGCCTCGGCGAGCCCCCAGAGGCTACTCGAGACTAACAAACGTCCATGCATGTCTTTCGGGAATGACTTCATCCAGTCGAGCCCCCCTTTAGGGTCATTCCAAGACCACTGTGAGAGGATGCTGCTCATGAAATTCAGCTTCTGTTCACCCAGAGGAAGATCCTTGGCCAAATCGTAAGCACCCTCGGGGTCTTCCCAGATGAATCTGGTGGCGCTGCCATAGAAGAGCCTGAGCCGCTCCGATTCGTTCGGTTGGTCATTGATCCATTCTATGGCCGCTTCGTGATCGCTCTCGAACCATTGGCCTAAGGCGCGCTGCCGAAGTCCTCTCCGATCATTGCGCGGCTCCTTCTCTACTAAGGCCATAGCTTCTTCAGGCTCCTCGGCAGCGATGGCACTGATAACGTTAGAGACTGCATCGCGTCGGAGGCGCGTGTCACCTAATCCACGTGCCCAGCTGAGGGCCCCGTCGGGATCGCTTGTTGCCCAGGCGCTGGCTACGCCATTGATCATGTGATCCCGTTTCTGATTCGGAGGAAGGCTGGCGGCAAAGCTCGCCGCACTGCTGGGATCGCGGCGCGCCCACTTGCTTGCTCTCCTGAAACGCGTAATCGCTGGCAGAAGCACCATTGCGTTCCAAGGTCGCGATGCCTTGACGGGGATAGGTATCGGCAATGCCCGCAGCCAGGGCTCGAAGTGCGTAGCGTTGCATGCTGCGCGGGTTGATGGAAGAAAGTTGACGCTCTGCGAGACTTGGGTTGGTGGAGGCCAATTGGCCGAAGACAGCATCGAACGCATTGGATCGATTCGAACCTTTCAGCGCCTTGGCATACTTCAGTGCCTCCATGGGAGCGATCTCTGTCCAGCGAGAGATGATGGCGGACTGCACGCCCCAAGCGCGCCAATCTTGTCGGGCTAACACATCGGCCTCGCGTGCCATCGTCGCGAGTTGCTCTTTTGTTAGTCATCCTACGGCCAGGTATATTTGTGCCTGGCTACGGGGGCGATTGCCGCTCTGAATGGTCTTGAGCAAATCGCGCGCCGACGTGGCCTGCGGGATGTCCTCGGAAAGTGGTTTCTGCTCCTTCACCTGGAGCGTGGCTTCAGGAACGAGGGAGTCGCCTTCGACTGGAGACGCCTTGGCCGAGGCTGCCTTTGAGGCGGCCGGAATCAACCATCGGCCCGCAGCGAGGCCGCTTCCCAGGACCGAATTGCCAATAGACTAGCGTGGCTTGATTTCATAGAGTTCCCCCGAACATCTGGCAGCCTAGAAACGCTTCTCCCCGAAGGCAATCGGAAAGCTAATTCTGTAGTTCCACGAAACCTACTCCATCAGCTTCGGGCACTCTGTCGATGACATTGCCTCTTCGGAGGAAACGATCTCAGTGCCATAGTCGGCCTCGATCCGGCGACGCACACGTTGGGCAATTAAGGTCTCCTCTGTCAGTTTGGCGATGGTGCCGTCCAGGCCTGAGCTGGACGATTGGAGAACGTTTGCCCCGAGATTGAGGTGCAGCTCTGCTAGGGGCTGGTGGGCGTGTTCTACACGTTCAGCGAAGTCATCTTCACATCCCTTAAGCGAGGCTACTTGAACGGCGCCCATGTGCTTGCGCCCTCTCTTCAATGTGTAGCGAATGTCTGCAATGCGCTCGAGTTCAGCCGAGACTTCAAAGCAAAGGGAATCGACTGGCTTATCCATCTTTTCTTTCTGGGGGGGAGTTCACCAGACTCGTGCAGACCGCGTTCGATGTGTTTCTTCAGATAGATGAAGCGCATGAGTGAGTCTGAGGGATCATCACACTTGTATCGCTTGAGCGTTCTGACCTGACGGCACAAGGCTTCATTCTGATCGTCATTGTGTTCTTCTATCTATTCTGCGGATGCGGCGGCTTTCAGCGCAGGCCAGTGCGACTTCCAGTAGAGAGCACCGCCTGCCACTGCACCAACTCCGAATAGTATCCCAAGAAACGAGTCCACGATCGCACCGATGCCTAACCCAGCCAGAGGCACCCAAGTCATGGGATGACGCTTCACACGTTACCAGATCTCTTTTAGGAGTTCCTTAGTGGGAATGGGAAAGGTCGAGCGTAGATCCATTATCGTTGGCATTCTAATCAGCCTCAGTGGACATTCAAATACTTAGACAAGAATGAGGTGTCTCTGATAGACAAAGAAGGGCGAAACCACTTGGCCTCGCCCTTCTCGATGGATGGAATGTTGTCTCTAGCGCTGGACTGCCCGGTAGTAGCCGCTGGGTGCGTTGTTGCGGGCCGGGTCGGTTTCTTCGAGGGCACCGCCGACGTCCGTGGCGATGGTCTCCCATTGAATCAAGTCGGTCGAGTAATCGATGTCGACGGTGAGGTTGTTAGGAACGGTGAATCCGAAGATGCCATTGGCGTTGTCGCCGACGTCCTCTAACGAGGGGAGACGGCCCGGATCAGGATCGCCACCGCCTATGGCACCGCTGCCGACCAAGGCGAGCATGTTGGTGCCGCCGATGCCATTGCCATTGATGGTCACCGAAGTGGACGGCTCTGCGAGGGTGTAGACAGAGTAGAATTGATTGAGCCCACCGTCGCCACTTTCATCCACGCCGACAAAGTCTGGCTGTCCGTTCGGGGAAATTCCCGTGTTCACGCGTTTCCATCCGCCGTCAATGATCCATTGAAGCGTACCACCGAGAAGGGGATCCGAGGTGTTGTCCTTCGAGTCCGCATTGGGACCATCCAGGCGATTGTCGACGAGCAAGAACCACTGGGTGGAACTACTGGCGGTCACGGTCGCCACGAAGTCGGCATTCTCCCTAGCATTGTTTGCGAAGCGCACATAGCTTTGACCGACGAGGTAGCTTGGCAGATCGATTACGAGGTCACCTGCCACGGCAAGATCTCCCGAAGCCGAATCAAAGGCGGCTCCGTTGTGCTCGTGTGTTCTGTCAGAGAAGGTGAGGGCGTCTTCGCCATAGGTGGCGTTCTCGACGATTCCTGGATCATCTCCACCCAGACCTTCTTCCGCCAAGGTGAGCTCGACGGGAGCGCCACCGCCGCCAGGGCCAGCATTGAGTGCTGCACTCACGCCTTCTGCGGCAATGGCAGCGACATCGGCATCGGTGAGGGCATAGCCTTTCCAAATGGCGATGTCGTCAAACCAGCCGACCGTGAAGCGGTTAAAGTGATTGGCGATGACTAACGGATCCTCATTATCTCCCATGGCCCACTGGCCTTGGTCTGCGCCGGACACGTCGCGAGTGGTTAACTGACCGTCGACATAGAGGCGGATCTCGGAGAGCGCGCCATCGCGGGTCACCACGAAATGATGCCAGTCGCCGTCGCCATGACTGATGCCGGAATCCGAGTCGATCCGGGCGCGGGGATCGCCACCCTCACAGCAACGCGAATCGAGTGTGAATCCGCCAGATCGTGTTTGCAGCATCCAGTAGCCGGTCGTGGTGCGAGACTCATCGTGATAGCCTTTCGTGAGGAGGCCCTGATCATTCTCCACTGCATCCGTCTTGTACCAAAGCGAGGCTGCCCAGGACTCCTCTTCTGCAAAGCGGAACTCAGGGGCATCCGCCACTTCAATGAATCCGTCCGAGCCATCGAAGAAGACGGCGCCACCGATTTTGCCCTCGCCCGGTTTCCACTCGGCGGTTCCCATGACGGCACCGGCATGCGCGCCAATGGCATCCGCAGCGCTCGCACCGTCGGCTTCATCGAGGGGCCAGTGGGCGACTATGTTCTGTGAGAGTGAGCCGGTCGCCGCAGGTGCTGGGCTAAGAGGGTCATTGGGATCGAAGCCAGCTGCGATCTCCGCGCCGTCTTCGCGGCCATCCTCATCGGAATCGACTAGCAAGGGATTGGTCGAATGCTCTCGCACTTCGGCGAAGTCCGTGAGCCCGTCTCCGTCGGTGTCTGCCTTGACTGGATCCGTCATGAGAGCCACTTCTTCGCTATCGGTGAGACCATCCCCGTCGCTGTCGGGTTCCTCAGCTTTGAGCACAGCACCGGGATTAGCCGAGAGGAAGGCGATGTCACTCGCGGGCAAGGCGCGAGTGTAGATTTGGAGATCATCATAGGTTCCCGTCGAGGCCAGCGGTCCGTAGGAGCCAAAGAAGAAGAGCCCGGTCTCGTCAGGATTGGCTTCGCCCAGGGCTTCACCAGAACCAATGAGTTCGCTGTTCAGGTAGACAGAAACCTTGTCGTGATTCCCTTCTGCTACGAGTGCCACATGATAGAGTATTCCTGTCGATAGCTTGGTGTCCGTAATAAACAACGGGTTGTCCGAGGCGTCTGGCACCAGCCACCACAAGGCGCCATCGGTAGCGACTAACAAGCTGACGGCAGGATTCGAGTCATTTGCCCCGGCGCGGGAAACGAGTGCACCGAGCTGGCCGGGCAACTCGCTGAGGTTTACCCAGAACGAGGCTGAGTAGTCGGTGATGTCCCCGAAGCCCCTTGCCGGAATGGTAAACGAGCCGCCACCGCCAATTGTCGCGGCCGTGCCCGAAGCGAGCGCGGCTTGTCCGAAGGTCACGGTGCCTTCGTTGGGCGCATAGTTTCCTGGGCGATCATAGCCGGTGATGTCGGCAATCACCGGATCTTCGGCATTGGCCGTGTCGTCCAGTGGGTAGTGGCCACCTGGGCCAGTCGTGTTGATGACGCTCGCACTGAGATTCACGGTCACGCTGGCGGAATCGGGATCATCCGTGTCAAACGTGAGGGTCGCGGCAAAGGCGCCCGTCTGGCCTAGCGAATTGAACGTGTAGGCGATCTGACTCGCTTCACTGACCGCAATAGTGCTAGGCGTGGAATCAAGAATCCAGTTGTCAGGATTGGCTCCGGCCACGGTGAAGTTACTGAGTGTGAGGATCTTAGATTCACCTGTGTTTCTAACGTTAATCACGCCTGAGTGTGCGGCCGGAACCGTGGCCACTTGGCCGAGACGGCTGGCGCGGGAAATCGCGATGTTAGGATCTGAAGGCAGCGACGGTTCGACAAGACCTTGGGCCACACGGTAAAAATCGATATCGACTGCAGCGCTCTGCGGCGTCGCGCCGAGAGAGAGCCACAGGTAGTCCGAGTCATTGTCCTGACCCGTGCCCGCCGTGACAAAGAACGTTTCTGGTTCGATGGAGCCGTCTTTGTAAACCACCACTTTGTGGGTGGCTTCGTCGTCGGAGTCATCGCGAATGATCGTGATCCAGAACTCGTGCCATTGGGTGAGATCCTCGACCGGAACGAGATTCTGTTCCAAGCCTTCGCCGGCCTCCACATCTGCTGAAACGTCGGCTCCGGACTTGGAATTCATGATGAGGCCATCTACTTCTGGCGATCCATTCTGCTCATCCGTGGTCAGTCCGAGTGAGAAACTGATCTTGCCGCTCTTGTCCGTATCGATATCTTCCGTATCCGCTTCGTGGATGCCAAACATGCCTTTGCCAGAGTCGTGAATCGTGCCGCCGTCACCTTCGGCCGGGACGTCTTTCATGTCGCCGCTATGAATCTGGTCGAGAGGCCCACCCGTGGACGGAGTCGGCAGGCGCGCCCTGAAGTTGAGCGTCACGCCATCGCGCAGGGGCTTGAAGCCTTCAGCGAAGTTGCCGCCGTTGTCCACGTTGGCTCCATCGGACAGGAGGTCGCGGTGGAAGGAAACTTTACGATTGCTAGGATCTGCAATGTCGAAATCGCGTGGGTCGCCGGGATCTTGCATGCGGAGAAAGGCCTCGCCGCCATCATCGAGCGCTGAGGCACCTCCTGGAGAACCTTCACCGATCACGGAACCGTCCCAAGCGTCCGATCCGTTATTCTGGCTCCAGGTCCCGTCTAACGCCGCCTCATCTTCGGAGGCCGCTGCATCCCCGTTGAAAGAGTAGGTCCAGCCTTCAGGTGGCTCGGCGTAGAGGCTGAGATCTTGAGCCTGGGTGTGCAGTGTGAGGAAGATGCTTAGCAAGGTGCTGTAAAGCCATGAGTGCGATTTCATGAGTTGATGAGGGGTTGATGAGGGGTTGATGAGGGGGTTGATGTTTAGGGTTGATGTTTAGGGTTTTGAGAGAACCCCCGAACCCTCAAGGTTTTAGTTAATTGGCTGAGGGATGGCAAGGCCATAATTAGTCGACGCTCTTTCCTCTTCGAATCGTCTTGGCTATAGGCTGATTTCCTGGGATCGTTGGGCAGATGCATTCCAGGCATGTATAGACTATTCCTTAGCTTGAGCGCCCTCGTAGGGCTGATCTTTTTCTCGCCGGCGAAAGATGAGCGCACTCTAATGCGACAAGGCTTTGTGGATTTGCAAGAGCATGTCCCAACGCTGACTGTCGAGTTGCGCTATGCCAGTGAAGATAACTTTGTCGGGAAACGGATTGATGGGTACGATGCCAAGCGTGGTGTGGCTTCCTTACAAACGGCTCAAGCGATGAGGAAAGTGCAAGCCGATCTTGTCGCCTATGGGCTCAGTCTCAAGGTCTTCGATGCCTACCGCCCACAACGTGCTGTGGATCACTTCGTCCGCTGGGCGAGTGATCCTGCGGATACGTCTACGAAAGCGAGCTACTATCCCGATGTGGCCAAGAAGGATCTCATTCCAAAAGATTACATTGCGCCCAAGTCAGGCCATAGTCGTGGAAGTGCTGTGGATGTTACACTGCTAGATTTAAGGTCCGAAGAAGAGCTCGATATGGGAACGCGTTTCGATCACTTCGGCCCTCGCTCGCATGCCGAGAACGCGGACCTGACCAAATCCCAACGTGCCAATCGGCTCCTGTTGCGCACCGTGATGGAACGCCACGGATTCAAACACTTCAGTAAAGAATGGTGGCACTTCTCACTAGCAAACGAGCCGTTTCCCAAGACCTACTTCGATTTCTCGATTCAGTAAGGTTTCCGATGGGCTGGCGATGGTCCGATGTACTGGGGGTGGTGGATTTAACCTCGAAAAGAGAAAGGTTTCCACAGGAGGAAACGAAGGAATTCTCCAGATGATCTAGCGCTTTCATAGTCCCGCAGTCACATCCTTGAACAGCTCAACCCGCAGGAAACCTTCTGCCCGCCTGGCGACTTCCCCGCAACCTCGGCCCTAGCGATTCAGGATTTGCGTAGGGTCTTGTGTTTCAATAGCCAACTCGGCACTTTGGAGTGCTCCTGGCGCGGGAGTCAGCTCCATACGAAGAAATCACGTTCCTCAAGGGAACAGGTTCTGGCCTCCCAATTCACCTCAAAAGGAGAAAGGTTTTTACAGGAGAGAACGGAGGAAACAGAGAATCAATACGTAGGAGTGCGCCGGCTTGATGGTGCTTTGGCTTTGATAGGGCGCTGCTGTTGCGAAACCGCACTCCCCAAGGTGTCACCTCTGTTTTCTCTGTTACCTCCTGTTTAATGTCGTTTCTGTTTTAGTTCCGGCCTAACTGATCGTGGACGTAGGATCGAGTCATTGAGTTTAAAACGCCGCGAGAGTCCCTTCTTGTCCCTGCTCACGATTCTGATGTCCAGACTATCATCGAGACGCCGACGACTGTCACCGTGATCAATGTGAATGCGTTTAGTGATAGGGTGTTTTATCGATTTGTGGCTGAGCCGTCCCCGTTCGTTCAAACCAGGCTACTGGAACACTCTGACTCGCTGTAGACTAATCTCACGCGGCGGAAAGATTAAGGAAGCGATTACGCTGGTTCTCGGCGTTTGGATTGGGCAATTGAGTGTCATCCATGAGATCGACCCGAAGGTCGAGACCTTGCCTTGCGTTTGAAAACTCTGCGTCTTTGCGTGAGATTTTTTGATTGGATCAGTGAGTAGAGTGGCGTGTGCACGAAGTCTCACCGAACGACTACGAATAATGGAGTCGCCGTGGTAATGAGCGGGTACTCTCAAGAATTTTTTCTGCTCACGAGCGGCTCGTCATCTGTTTCGAGTGCACGGTTGACGAGTGCTGGGCTTCGAAGTGACTATCAGGTGTCGTACGATGAGCAAACCGGTAAAGTTAGTTTCCATTCGTTGGAGCCTCATTCGCAATATAGGATTGCTCATCCTAGCGCTGTCTTCTTCGATCCTTGCGGTGAGCATGCTGCGGTCGAGGTCGATGGTGAAGACGCTCTGTCACGATCTGTTTCACCGGACCGCTTCACAGACGGACCGGGAATTCCATCGGTTCTTTGACCCGGTTACCAGTTCACTGGGGATCGTCGGCAGATGGACGGAAGCGGGAACGCTCCAATTCAATGACGTCAACGGTGCCAACGCGCTGATCGAACCGCTTTTAGAATACACGCCGCAGGTTCTCGCGCTCACCACGGGAGATGCCCAAGGCTCAAGCTATCACTTTCTCAACGTGGAGAACGGTTGGCAGAATCGATTGGTGACCGTGGATGGCGAGGGCAATCGCCGTGTTGAGAAATGGTTATGGGACGGAGCCGGGGAACTGAGTCGTCGCTGGCGCGAGGATGACGATGCTTTCAATCCAACGACCCGGCCTTGGTATAGAGATGTGGTAGGGCAGCTAGATGGAGGTGGAAAGATGGGGGCTCTTACTTGGACGCCGCCCTACGTCTTTTATAGTACCCGTCAGCCAGGGATCACGGTCGCTCGAATGGCTGCGCAGCCCGATGGCGGCAGATCCGTCGTTTCCTTAGACGTTCATCTCACTGAAATGACGCGCTATATACGATCGTTGTCCATTTCTCCGAACGGTTATGCCTTCATCGTGACCGAGGACGGCAAGCTGGTGAGGCTTCCCCAGCATGGAGGAGACGAGGATGAGGTTGATCTTGCCAAGACCTTCGCACGTGATCCTGCGTCACAGGGAATGGATGCCACTGCCAGTCTGCTCACTCATGCGGGTGGGGTGTCGCTCCGTCCGCTTGACTCTGTTCGATACAAGCTTGGCGGGGAGTGGTTTTGGGGGGCGTCCGGCCGATCGAGGTCCCTGGAGTTCCCCGCTTTTACTTTGGAGTGGTCGTCCCAGAGCTTGATTTCCTGACGGAATCTCATCGCCATCACCTTTTGATCTTTGCGCTCTCGGGTCTCATGCTTTTGATTGCGTGCGGTGTGGCCGTGATTCTTGCCAAACATTACAGTGGCCCCCTTCGCGCGCTGGCGGAAAGCCACGAGCTGCTGCGTAAACTGGATACCTCGAAGGCGCCGCATATGGAGACACGGTTGCGTGAGTTGGCGCAGCTCGAGGATGCTCATGGCCGCACATGTGCGGCATTAGATTCGTTTGCCCGCTACGTCCCAAGGGATCTTGTCCGCGAGCTTCTTGAACGCGGTGAAGCGGCCAAGATCGGCAGCCGCCGCGCTGAATTGACCTTGGTCTTTTTGGATATTCAAGGATTCACCGCATTGTCAGAGCGCCTCGGTCCCGAGCGAACGGTGGAGCGTCTCTCGAGCTATTTTGAAATGGTGATCGGCTGTTTGCGAAAGCATGGCGGTACGATCGATAAATTGATTGGGGGCGCCGTCTTCGCCTTCTGGGGGGCTCCGGAAGATCAGCCCGACCGCTGCCAACGCGCGCTCACGGCAGTGCTCGATTGTCACCATTGCATCGCAGGCCTCAACAAGGACCTCATCGCTCAGGGACAGGCACCCCTGCCCACGCGATTCGGGATCGCCACGGGTACAGTGATGGTTGGAAACATCGGGTCTCCCTCACAGATCAACTACACGGCCTTGGGCCACGATGTCAATTTGGCCAGCCGGCTCGAGGGACTCAATAGTCACTATGGGACTAGTATCCTCGTCGATGGGCAGACCCATCGTTGTTGTGAGCACATGTTCCGCTGGCGCCACCTCGACACCGTCAGGGTGAAAGGAAGTGAGACTCCCGAGCCGATCTATGAATTGCTAGGGACACACGATGTCGACCATTCCGATGAGGCGGATTGGGCAAAGCGCTATGAGAACGTTCTGGGTTTGTATCGCTCCAAGGAGTTTGATCAGGCTCTCTCCGTGCTTGAAGAGTTCTTGGAAACTACGCCCTCTGATATTTCTGTGCAAAGGCTAGCGGCGCTTTGCAAAGAGTGCCGCATTCGTCTGCCCAACGACTGGGACGGCGTGACGCGATTTCTAAAGAAGTAGTCTCTTGATGACTCGAGGTTCTGGGGATGGTGGATTTAACCTCGGAAGGAGAAAGGTTTTCACAGGAGGTAACAGAGAGAACAGAGAGAACAGAGAATGAATAATATGGTGGGAATGGTGGAGGTCTCTGCAAGGTGAGCCTTAAGCAAAGCTTGTTTCTGCACTTTGTGTTTAACCTCTGTTCCCTCCTGTTCAATGTCGTTTCTGTTGTTAGGTTCAGCCTTGTTGCGCCGTTGCGAGAGATTGTCATAAAGCCACCTGGTGGAGCGTCAATATCGTCTTGATCGATGCGGACATTGTAGGTTAGGCGCTCCGCTTGGCAATCGGAGCACACGAGCTGGATCAAGCCTCTGAAGAAAGTTCTCGCAACGGCGCGCCGGCGCCATCGGGCTCGTCGTAGCGAAACGGGTATAGCGTTCTGCGTGACTTGGCGCCCTAAAGATGGGTATAAACAGCTTCGTCGCCTGACCCATTGACCGATTTGAATGCAAACCTTCTCAAACTAATGCAATCCAACGATGCTCGTTGGATTGTTTTCTGGCCGCTGGTCTGGGCTTTCATTCCAGGGATTGCTTGGGCTGAGGATAGGGGCATGCCGCTCTTCGAGCGCAAGATTCGCCCAGTCTTGGTCGAGCATTGTTATGAGTGCCATGCCACAGGTGCGAAGGAGCTTGGTGGCAAGCTGTTGCTCGACAGCCGCGAAGGCATCATACGCGGTGGGGAGTCAGGGCCGGCCTTGGTGGCTGGTAAACCGGAAGATAGTCTGATCATGCAGGCCTTGCGGTGGCAGAACGAGCTGGAGATGCCGCCGGAGAATCCATTGCCAGAGACCGTGGTGTACGACTTCGTCGAATGGATACGCCTGGGGGCGCTGGATCCCCGAACCGGCCATAGGAATGAGCCGCGTAAAGAGGCTGTGATCGGCAACGACGCTGCGGCGCTCTGGTCCTTCCAACCGATCACCAATCCGTCGTTCCCATCGATTCTAGACGCAGATTGGCCGAGGACTGACATGGATCGATTCGTCCTGGCGCGTTTGGAGGCGGAAGGTCATCGACCCGTCGGTGACGCGTCGGCGGAAGTGTTGGTGAGACGTCTATATTTCGATCTGGTTGGACTCGCTCCGAAGATGGACGAAGTAAGGGAATTCATCTCAGCGTATGAACGCGAGGGACAGGAAGCCGTGGCTGAGCTCGTGGAGCGTTTGCTAGAGTCGCAGCAATTCGGCGAGCGTTGGGGACGGCACTGGTTAGACGTGGCGCGCTTTGGCGAATCGAACGGCAACGATGGGCTCGGTCGTAATTCCACCTTTCCTCACGCCTGGCGTTATCGCGATTACGTGATCCAAGCGCTTAACGACGACGTTTCCTACGACCGCTTTCTCAAAGAACAAATCGCCGGAGACTTGCTGCCAGTGACCACGGCGAAAGAACGCAATCGCAACTTGATTGCTACGGGTTTCCTAGCGCTTGGAGCGAAACCGGCCGTGGCGATGAACCAGGACTTTGCCATGGACGTGGTCGACGATCAGATTGACGTGGTAAGCACGGCAGTGATGGGACTGAGCGTATCGTGTGCGCGCTGCCATGATCACAAACACGATCCGATCTCGACTCGCGACTACTACGCGCTCGCTGGGATCTTCACGAGCACTGAGACGCTTTGGGGTAAGGCAGGGAACGAGAAGCTCACCGCACCTCCAACACCTCTTCACGAATTGCGCGATTCGTTAGAGGAACCGAAGAAGGTCGACGCCCTACCCCCAAAGTTTCCAGATGATTATGGTGCCGCCATTGATGCGTTGAAACCAGTCGTCCATGCTCGACTCGATGTCATGTCAGAGCACGTGGTGATCGAGAAGGGCGTGACGTTTCCCGAGAAGTCCTTCGCGAAACTGGACGAGGGGCGTTTGCGCATTGATCAACCGGTTTCCGCAGATGGTTACTCCATTGCGTTCTGGTTTCGCAACGACCTGGCCAACGATGCGCGCGCGATCACGGCCTATTTGTTTTCACACGCTGCGGAGAGCGACTCTGGTCAGAACGGAGACAACCTTGGTATTGGCGGAATCTACGAGGCGGGACGATCCGGCAAGCTTTTCCTCTGGACCGGCAAGGAGAAGGATGAGAACCTCATCGGATCGAAGGTGATCGCGAAAGGCACATGGAATCATGTGGTTCTCGTACGATCCGGCAAGCGTGTGCGTCTTTATCTTAACGGTGACGCAAAGCCGGAGATCGAAGGCGACGTGGCGGTGGCGGCACCAGAGAATGGGAGGCCCTTTGTCGGAGCGCGCAACGATTTCTTCGCCCCACTCAAAGGGCACCTCGCGGAACTGGCATTGTTCGATCGAGCCATTTCTCCTGATGAAGCGCAGCGTCTCCATGCGACCTCTGGTCAGAAGCGTGGGACACCGCAAGCGCCCAAGCCTGCATTCGCTATGGGAGTTCGCGATAAGGAACACGTCACGGACTGTAAGATCAATATCGGCGGCAACTCGAAGAACCTTGGCCCACTTGTGCCCCGTGGCTTCTTACCCGCGTGCAAGACTGCGTTCAGCCCGCCCACGATTGGGACAGGGTCCAGTGGGCGTTTGCAACTCGCCGATTGGCTCACACGCGGCGATCACCCGCAAACAGCGCGTGTCATGGCGAATAGGATTTGGAGGCACCTCTTTGGCCGAGCTATCGTCACCACGCCGGACGACTTCGGTGTCTACGGCGTGCGCCCGTCCCATCCAGACTTGCTCGACCATCTAGCGCAGTCCTTCATGGTAGATGGTTGGTCGATCAAGACGCTTATCCGAAAGATTGTTCTGAGCCGCAGCTACCAACTCGACAGCCGATGTGAAGATGAGGTGTTGTTAGTTCATGGTGCTAACAATGCTCTAATTGGTCGTCACAACCGTCGGCGGCTTGATGCGGAATCATTGCGTGACCGGCTCCTGCAGGCGAGTGGCAATCTCGATCTGAATCCAGCGCAGGGCTCGGCCATCGATGACATCGATACCTTGCTCAATTGGCCGCCAGGCGAAGCGAAGTATCTGCATAAACCGAGCCGCCACCGCAGTGTGTATCTCTGCATGCTTCGCAATTCGCCACCGCCAGGGCTTGCCGCCTTTGATTTTCCCGATGGGGTGAAGGTTAACGGAAAGAGAGAGGTGACGACACCACCGACTCAGGCACTCTTTTTCTTGAACAATCCGTTCGTCGTCCAACAAGCGCATGGTTTTGCGAAACGTCTGTTAGAGATTGCCGAAGACCATAAGCGTGTTGTGGCGGCGTATCATCGGGCGCTACAGCGTGATCCGACTTCAAGTGAGATCGAACGCGCGCTCGCGCATGTGCACAGCATCGCAAGTGAGCTTTCCAAGGGTGCTGAACTTCGGGCGTGGGCGAGCCTTTGTCAGGCTCTCCTGGCAAGTAACGAGTTTCGCTATATCGATTAAGGTGTCGCCAGCGACGCTCGAGCGCTACCGCGTCGGGAGAAAGATCAACGTCGGCACCTACCGTCCGTCCGACTTCGGTCGACAATCCCTGCTGGCGCGTCGTTTCGCGGAAGCGGGTGTGCGTTTCATTGGCGTCAACCACGGCGGTTGGGACACACACGTTAATCACCGGCGTGACACGCGCGCGAACTGCGAATCCACCGATGCTCCGATTGCCGACTTGTTAGAAGATCTGGATCAGCGTGGCTTGCTGGAGGACACTCTCGTCGTCTGGGGTGGTGAGTTTGGTCGACCGGGATTGACGCCGTCCGACACCAAAGACCAGACTGGTCACAACCCGAACGGGTTCACCTTCTGGCT
>CALLLI010000138.1 GCA_938082635.1 uncultured Verrucomicrobiales bacterium | reverse complement strand
TCCTGCCCTCCGAGATGGTGGTGTCCGAAGCGTTGAAGAATACGCTGTCTGAATTTTTGCATCGTAGCCTCATCGCGGCTTCATTCCGAAAATTCATTCTCGACAGAATAGACTTCGCACGAGCCGATGGTAGGCGCTTTGTCGCCTGATTCCCGGAGTGAGAACTACGCTCTCACCAGCACCTTACTCACGGCAGCCTATTGTAAACCGCGAATTGAACATATCAGGAACGGCACTTGAGTGCCTTACCGTCCTGTAGTAGGTAGGCAGCCCTATTATGCGCACGAAAGCTTTCCAAGGACTCATTCCTCATGCCGATCACGTCGAAGGCGTGGCCACCGTTCCCTATGATGTCGTCAATACGGAGGAGGCTCGCGCGATGGCGTCTGGTCGCCCCAACGACCTTCTCCATGTGGATCGGGCAGAGATCGACCTGCCAGCTGATACCGATCCTTACAGCGACATCGTATACGAGACGGCGAGAAAGCAATTCGTCGCTATGCAGGAGCAGGGAATTCTCCAGCGTGAAGAGGAGCCCTGCATTTACGTCTACGAGCAGATCATGGGCGAGCATCGCCAGACGGGCATCACTTTGGCCTGCCACATTGATGACTACGGCAATAACATCATCCGCAAGCACGAGAAGACTCGGCCTGTGAAAGAGGATGATCGCACCAAGCTCGTCGACACCCTTTCGGCGCACACGGGGCCGATCTTTCTCACCTACAAAGACCGCAAGGCGATTAATGCACGCGTGGCTGAAGTTCAGGCAGGAACGCCTCTCTGCGAAATCACTGACGAGCGCGATGTGAAGCACCGGGTGTGGCGGATGACGGATTACGACGACATCATCGCTGAGTTTGATCAAGTGCCGCTAAGTTACGTGGCAGATGGCCATCATCGGAGCGCGAGTGCCTGGAGAGTGGGCTCCGAGCGTCGCGAGAAGAATGCTAGTCACACGGGTGACGAATCTTACAACTGGTTCCTCGGCGTGCTCTTCCCTGCGAGCCAGCTTAAGGTGCTCGGTTACCATCGCGTGATCAAAGATCTCAATGGGCTTTCGAAAGAGGACTTTCTTGATCGTCTGAAAGCCGTTTCGACCTTGGAGCCTAACGGTCAGAAAGATGCTAGCAAGCCAGGTGAAACCTGTGTCTACCTGGACGGACAATGGTACACCATGACGTGGCCAGACAATCAGACGGAAAGCCCTATTGAGAAATTGGACGTGAGTGTGCTAGATCGATTCGTTCTCGAGCCTGAGTTAAGTATCAAAGACGTCCGCACTGATAGCCGGATCGACTTTGTCGGTGGCATCCGTGGCACGGGTGAATTGGAGAAGCGCGTGGACTCCGGCGACTTCGCCGTGGCCTTTTCCATGTATCCAGTAACGGTCGATCAACTCATGGAGATCGCAAATGCGGATGAGATCATGCCTCCTAAGAGCACCTGGTTTGAACCCAAGTTGCGTTCTGGCTTGTTCGTCTACACCATCGACTAACGCATGGCCACCAGCCAACAACGCGAAGCTCTCGCACAAGACATGGAGCGGCTGCAAAAGCAGCTTCGTGGTCTTTGTGATGGACGTCTAAGTCCGGCGGACGAGAACCGTCTGCGAGTGCTTGACCTCGCGTGTGGGGAGTGTCACGAGGCAGAAATGCTCCAGAAAGTTATGCGTCAGATGGCTGCTGGCGAAGGCCGCGAGCATGAACTAGCGGTCGATTTCATCGGCACGGACATCCGTGATCGCGAAATCGATCAAGCTGCCGAACGCTGTGGTAAAGGCGAAAATGGAGTCGACTATCGCTTCATGGTTAAGGACGGCCAGAAGCTCACCGAAGATGCAGACCTAGGGGAGGGGTTTGACGTTGTCTTTGTTAGGCATCAGAACTACTACCTCGGTGGTAAGGAATGGCACGCCATCTTCGAGCAAAGTCTCGAGAAGCTCGCTCCAGACGGAAAGCTTATCATCACGTCCTACTTCGATCACGAACACGATCTCGCCACCGACGCGATCCAGAAAGTCGGCGGCGAACTAATCGACGAAATCGCCAACAAAGAAGCCCGCGCCTTATCGTCCAAAGGCAAGTTCGTCGACAAGCGCCTCGCCATATTCGGGCGCCGCGACTGATTCAATCGAACCGCCCGTTAGTCATCTCTACCAGGCATCGTAGGATGGCTATTCCTGGCCGTCTGCACAACCAGCCCCGCAGCGTTGGAGTGGCCACTGAACCAATCGTTTGAGATAACCGATAGAGCACGGCTGGAAATAGTCGTGACAAATGGCTTGGCGTTGAAATGGCTGCTCCTGATACCGGTGACTCCTTGAAATCTCTGGAGTCCTGCCGATAGCCCTCTGCCTGTGCCCAAACGACCGAATTCACGCACTAGTCGCTCAAGCGGATGCACAAAGGCCTCTCTCCAGGCGGAAACGAAGCGTGTTCAGCAGATGACCGTGGAGCAACGCATGCTCGCTGCTTTGGGAATGAAGACGAAATTTGCCGGCTCCAGCCTGCGGTTCTTCTAAGCAACAGCAAGGCTCCATTTCATCGTGGATCTGTAAGGGTCCGACTGAACGCCATATGATAGGCCTTGCGTGACGACTGAGGAGGTAGGTGACTGACCCGTTTGCTAAGCGACCTGCTGCAACTCTTGCTTCTGCCGGACTTTGAAGTCGATTGCCCAGTTCGCTCTGGCGTAAGCTGATCGAGGTCATTGGGATCTGCTCCGGGGAGGCGTTTGATCACGTCGGTGAGGTAGGTCTGTGGGTTGACGCCTTGAGCCTTGGCGCTGATGAGCAGCGTGTA
>CALLLI010000137.1 GCA_938082635.1 uncultured Verrucomicrobiales bacterium | reverse complement strand
GCTCAGCAGAGATCGCGATACCGATAGTGAGTAGGATGATGAGAAGCGGCCTCATAACTCGATCTCAGACAGGATCACTTGGCGTTTGTTAGGGATGTGACGTTCGACAATGACAAGAGAACGCTCAAGGTCGGTACTGATCCGTTCTTCAATGAAGAAGTTTGCGGTTTCGGAGAGGAATGTGGGCACGCCAGATTTCGGATCGAGGCGGTAGCCTTTGAATCGTATTGGTGCGTCTGCGCGTAACTGCACTGGCCATTCGGAAGGGATCGAGGTGGCGTTGTCCGGCAGTGTCACGCTAGGATTCATGCGCGAGAACCACAACGGATAGCCGTCGAGAAACCGACCTTTCCAGGCGACGATCGGTGTGCAAGTGGCTGCGTTGTAAAGGAAATTCACCTTGTTAGGGAATCCTACAGCTATGGCAGAGGTATGAAGCTGCTCGCCTTGTTTGATGAAACCGCGTTGCACGATGGGCTTGTCATCTGGGACAATTTCGAACTCTCGAGAACCTGGATTTGGAATGCCGAGGGGTACTTCCGTGCCCTGGTTGAGAAAGTTCCAGATTGCCGCGATTTGTTGGTCGGTGTCATCATGAAGGACGTTCGGATTGCCACTCTTGCCACCAGGCCAGAAGCTTGGCATGACGATGTTGGGGCGGATGCCCTGAGGATCGATAAGGTAGGCTTTGAACCAATCGAAGTGGAGTCGTTTATCGATGTTAGAGATGGAAGGCCCGTGCATGGAGACGCCAGGATTCTCTTTCCATGCGTGACACGTGATACAGCCCATGCCGCCTACGGTTCCAACGAGCTGATGGCCTTCTGTGAGATAGTTGTCAGATGGTGGCGAGACGTTTGGCGCTTGATCGGCTAATGCGAACAGATCCGGAAGATGCCCTACATTTGCCATACCATAGAGAGGCATGCGGGTGTCGAGGTAGGGGCGGTGGCGTTTCTTTCCCTCGAGGACTTGAGCAATCCAGGAGCGTCGCAACTTGCGACCAGCGTCGGTGATTGGTGGCGGCAAACGGCCTGCATCGCCGAGGAGGTCATCTCCTGTGAAGAGATTTGTGTTGGGGGGATCGGTGTCGCCGCGCTCGTGGCAGGCCGTGCATTGAAAGGCCTTTAAATTGGCATCGAGACGACTCGTCGGATCGAGCGGGGGCGGATTCGTTGAGTCGCTTAAGGCTGCTTTCTGCGACTTTGTAAGTGTGTAGTGAGGCGGGCCTTTGCAATCGGAAGCGGGAGTAAACGCAGTCCGCGCCAAGGGTTGTGCTTCCACGCCTTTTCGTGTGTGGCAGGCTGCACATTGTAATGTTTCAAAGGCTTCCTTTCCGGTAGCCACGCGCTTGGGTTCGATCTGAAACGAGGGACGGTGATCCGGCTCTGGAGCCTTTGGTTTCATGCGTAACCAGTAGGCGGCAATGTCTGCGGCTTCATCTCGGCTAAGATTCAGCGAGGGCATGCGTCCATCTGGTAGTGTGCCTAGAGGATCCAGCAGAAAGGCTGTGAGCGATGCGAAGGTGTATTTGTGAGACACCTCAGGCGCTTGGGCTCCATGACAGGCTGCGCAGCCGATCGTCTTGTGGAGCTGCTCACCACCCATGGGATCGGCATTGCGCGGAGTGGGGGGCTTCTTCCCGCCATCACTGAGAAGGTAGTGCGTCAGGTTTTCCACCGTTTCTGAGCGGATGGATTCCGGGAGATGAGCGACCATGTTAGGCATGGTGGTATTCGGTTGCGCCTTCTGGGGATCAGTTAGGAAAGAGCGGATCCACTCGGGCTGCAATCTAGCTCCAAGATGATCGAGGAGAGGGCCTCGCTTGGGCTGAAGAAAGGTGTCCTCGGCCGAAGCCTGATGGCAGGCGACGCAACCGAGCTCACTGGCGAGGTGGCGAACGTCTTCCTCGGCGAGGCATTGCGTGGCCAGGAGGAGTGATAGGATCGTTAGGCCTCTGATAGACATGCGTCGATGTAGGCGCGGGATTTGTTGATTGCGGCGGTGATTTCCTTGACTGTGGGGAGAATAGGAACACCACGTGGGACAGGGTGCATGAAGATTTCACAATAGCCTGTGTATTGGATCTTCTTCAACGCTTTGACTATCGGTTTGTAATCTAGACCACCACCGAATCCTGGCATCTGCTGCATCTGCTGCATCTGCTGCATTTCGATCGCTTTCGGAGCTTTCTTGAAGATACCTGCCGAGTGCTCTTGGCAGTAGATGAAAGGAATTTGTGAATTGCCAAGATCCCGGATGAGGGCTGGGATCTCTGCGATAAAGTGATGGAGATAATGGAATGCTAGGGCGATGCCCAGATGGGCCGACTGATTGAACTCGGCAAAGTAGCGCAGCGAGTCCGGATGATAGAGAAGCTGCTTGTTGTGGTTCTCGATTGCGATCGTTAGCCCGGATTCCTCGGCAGCAGCGACGTGCGGCTTCATCTTCTCAAGGAAGCTCTTAATCGCGCCCTTAGCTTCTTGCCCTCGCGGTTCTGATGGGCCCGTGCTGCCACAGAGTAGAATCTCTGCCCCGAACTTCTTAGCGATGGGCATCTCCTGTTGGAGACCAAAAGGTCCTAGTGCGTAGCGAGTAAAGATAGTTGGCGTAGCCTGGTGTTTCTGAAAAAGAGTCAGAGCTGCATCATGTCCCATCTCGTTTATCTGCTCGCGCTGATTACCGTGAGGGCGACACCACAGATCCAGTCCCTGGCTACCTGTCTTCTCTATTTCTGGCAAGATCTCTGCTAGCGACATCTCGCCATACATGGCGGACGAGAGAAGATAGCGGATTCGAAACGTTTCTTCATTCTCTTTCGCTTGGGCGTTGAGCGAACCGGCGGCGGTCAGACCAAGAAGCTGACAAATTCTTCTCCGATTCATGACCCCTGGAGCTGGTTACGTTCGGCGATGAGTAGGTCGATCCAAGGCCTGACATATTGACCATTGTCGTGGTAGGTGCGACCCGAGATGAGGTTTCCGTCGATCACGCAAGCCTCATTCACGAAGGTGCCCCCGCAGATTTCTAGATCGAACTGGCACTTCGGCACCGTGGCCATCTTGCGACCTTTCACCCGATCAGCGCGCGCAGGAATTTCGACGCCGTGGCAGACGCTAGCGATGGGTTTGTTGTGATCGAAGAACCACTGGGTGATACGAATGAGGTCTGGATGATCGCGAATGTATTCTGGGGCGCGTCCGCCACTGAACATGATGCCCACATACTCTTCTGGATTGATCTCATCGAATGAAACGTCGGCTTCGATCGTGTAACCTTCCCATTCTTTGGTGATGGTCCAACCTGGCTTGACCTCGTGCATCACCATCTGAAAACGCCGTTTCTCTGGTCCAGCCACGACGGGTGTGAAGCCATCTTCCTGCAGGCGATAGAAAGGGTAGAGCGTGTCCAGTGTTTCACTGGCATCACCGATGATGATAAGAACTTTCGACTGATCCATGGCAGAGGTTATGGCGCGATCTCGCCCCTCTGACAAGCAACAAGGCGGAGGGTTTCCCTTCCGCCTTGGCGTGTGTGTAAGTCGGATGTGTCTGTGCTCAGCGCCTACTTCTCGATGATGCGGAAGTAGTCTTGGTCGAGCCCTGTCGTTTCGACGTCCTCAACGGTCGTGGATCCACCGGCAGCACCGGTGACATCTTGAAGCTGCGCGAAGTCCTGCAAGTTCGTGCTTCGATGGATCTCGTAAGCCTTCCCTTCTTCTCCATTGAACGTGATGGTCGCGAGACCGTCGACTACAGAGAAAGCGCTGATTTCCAGCCCGTTTGTGCCAGGATCGACCGGCTCAGCGACGACGGAGCCATTGCTTCCGCGGACGATAATGTTATCGAAGAAGAAATGCTCGGAGTCGCTGTTGTTGGTAGCATTGATCCTAACCTTGACGTGGGTAGTCCCAGCTGGAAGGTCGCCAGCACTCGTGCTGAGTGTGATGAAGTCGCCATCGGCAGGGGACTCCACCGCGTCGGGGTTGAAGACGTCTTCCAAGACATCGCGTGGGTTCTCAGGGCTTGGATCGTCGATGGTACCTTCGACAGAGAGGAAGCAGATCTCATTGTCAAAGTTGGTGCCATCAGTGCTAGTGAGAACGCATAGATCGATGAAGTCGCTGTTCTCTATACCGGTGCTACTCTGGAATATCCGAGCATCGACTGAGATGATGGCGTCTGCCGCTGAGTCAATCGCTACCACATCTGTGAGTAGATCAATACTACCATTGTGCACCATGATCTGTTGATTTGCCAATTGGACCGTGTCCTCGCCAACTAAGAGCGAGCTGACGACGCCGGTGTCGCCGGTTGCTGTGCTGGTCCAACCAAGTTCAACATTGTCGTAGGCGAAGGACGTGGCACCAAGTGTCGCGTGTTCGACTCCCGTAAAGGCGGCTCCCGTCGGGGTGCTGCCTTCATCATTCGGATCGGATCCGAAGGCGACCTCTGCGCCGTCGTTGCTGCCGTCGCCGTCGGAGTCTGCGTTCGTGGCATCCGTGTTGTGGATGGCCTCGGAATAATCAGAAATGCCGTCGTTGTCGGTGTCTGTTAATAGGAGGCTTGTGCCAGCATCGCGCTCGGCGCCATCGAGTAAGCCATCTCCGTCTGTGTCGGGATTCGCTGGATTCGATCCCAAGGCTCGCTCTTCGGTGTCGGTGATGCCGTCGTCATCGGAGTCGAGTAGCTCGTTCTCGCCCAGTGGGTTGCCAGGATTGGCAAAGAGGAACGCGGCATCATCGCTAGTCACTGCCTTGGCATAGACTTGCACGTCATCGATGATGCCGTCGAAGCTTAGCGTCCCGAAGTAAGATCCGATGAGTAGGGGATTCCGAGCCTCATCGACGATTGCTGGAGGCGCATTAACATTAAGAGCTTCTGTGCCATCGATGTAGATTCGGAGGTTGTCCGCGCCATCGTCACCGCCATTGCGGTCGGTGTAGGCAAACACAACGTGACTTTTGGAGCCCACAGAAATGCTTCCGACTGGGTCCGTTGTCTCATTCTCATCATTGAACCAGAAAACGGAACCACCAATGTAGAGTAGCGCGAAGGAAGGTGAGCCACCTTGCTCTCCTTTGGCAATGAGACTGGCTTGCTCGCCATCATCTGGTTGAACCCACATGCTAACACTAAATGATGTTAAGTTGCCGCCTGACAAGCGAGCCTGTGCGTAGCCGCCTCCTGTTGCGCCAGACCGGCTGAGATCGACGGCAGTGCCTCCCGCGAGTCCGCTTGCGCCGAGTGCAAAGTTGCCGCCATCTACGGCCACATAGGTGCCGTGACGAAGCAGCGCGGAGTCCAACATGATGTCTCCGTTAGCCTCGTCCATCCTGTAGTGACCAATCAACTGATTCGTCGAGGGAACAATGGCAGAGAGATCGACCGTCAGAATGGCGTTACTTTGGTCATTGCTCGTGAGCTCTAAGAAGCCAAGTACGCCGCCTGTGCGAGTGCCTGGGGTGAAGGTAATGGTGATCTCGCCTTGTTCGCCAGGAGCCAGCGTACCTGAGGGATCAGATACGGAGAAGAGATCGGCATCGGCACCTGAGAGCGTGGCGCCAGTGATGTTGAGGGAATTCGTCTGACCAATATTGAGGATAGGCAATGTCGTGACAAAGGGGCCACCGCTGGAGTCGACGTCATTGAAGATGCCGCGAGTTCGGATGGCGAGATTGGGATCGTCTGTATCCAAGGGATCACTGTCAGAAATGCCATCCACGCTGACGAAGATATCATCGATGTAGAAAGACTCGACACCAAGATTTTCGCCCTTCGCTGCGACATAGAAGCGGTCGTGATTGATGACATTTCCGCGGTCGCCGATGACGTCCTCGGCAATGGTCACCCGGGTACCGCCTTCTTCTGCGATGTGGATAGAAATGGTATCAACGCTGTCACCGGGGCTATTGGTGATATCGAGCCACAATTTATACCAAATGTCCGGAATGATCTCGAAGTCGTTCTCTTCACCGTCGCCTGCTGTGATCGTGCCGTTGGTGTCGCCGTCGGCCCGCTGAATGATAGCATAGCCACCGAGGTCTCCGTTAGTATCCCCACCGAATCCATCACCACGCATAGACTTGTTTGTGAGTCCCACGCGGAAGTTGGCAAAGGAATCGTCTCCTCCGTCTAGTTGGAAGCGGAAGAAGGCCGTGCGTCCTTCGCCGTCTTTCGTTTCTTGGGACTGTAAGAGGGTGAACATGGTTTCCTCGCCTTCTTCGCTCATGGATAGGACTTGATTGCCCTCGAAGTCGGTGATGATTCCAGCAGGCGCTGGGCTTGGATCAGTCCAGAATTCCTTTCGACCAAGCTTTGTGTTCGCCGCCAGTCCCCCTGCTTCCCAGTTGTCGAAGTCGTCGAGGATGAACCAACCGGGAACGATGCCTTCGCGGACTTTGATCGAGACGGTTCCACTGACAGACTCGTCACCACGGGTGGCCGTTACTGTGTAAGTTGTGTTTTCTGTGAGCGCGGCTTCTACCGCTCCCACGCCAAAGTCTGCAGGGACATTGCCAATACCCTCGATGGAGAAAGTGGCATCGGCGTTGCTTTCCCAAATAATGATTGCTGGCTCGCCTCGTGCTACTGTCAGTCGATCCGCAGAGACCTCGATATTCAGAGGGAGTACAGGGTCACCTCCGGTGGGAACACCGTTGGTAAAGAGATCGGTGACCTCGTCGGCACTGAGGGTGCGTTTCCAGATGGCGAATTCGTCGATGAGACCTGTGATCCAGTGGGAAGGAGCACCACGGCGAATGCCCCCAATGGAGGTCGTGTTCAGAATAGTCGCTTCGGTGAAGCGCTCAGTGGGAGCGAGGGCATTGAGGTTAAAGTCTGCGGTGTCCACCACGCCGTCGACGTAGAGGACGCTCTCGGCGCCATTC
>CALLLI010000136.1 GCA_938082635.1 uncultured Verrucomicrobiales bacterium | reverse complement strand
GCGAAATGGGGAGGAATAGGCACTGAAATCGGGTCATGAAGGCAGAAACAAGACAGAAATCGAAGAAGACCTAACCAAATCAACACAAATCCGGGAGAGACCGAAGATCGACCCGAAATAGCCGAATTCTAACACGGACACAATTGTGGGCCGCTTTTCACGAAGTCCGACAGACTCCTAGCCTCTACATGCAACACCTACGTGATCATGATCTCTGGCCTGACACAGACGCTGCTGTGTTCAGTCAACATGGAGGCAATGTGCATCAGGGTAGCGCCGTGACCTTGTCGAATCCCAATAGTAGTGGAACCCTCTACTACACGATGGACGGCTCCGATCCCCGCCAGACGGGTGGTGCCGTGGCTTCGGGAGCCCTCGTTTACAGTGCTCCCGTCTCTTTGACCCAAAGCGCGGTCATCTCTGCAAGGGTCTTGGACGATGGGGAATGGAGCCCTATCAGTAGCCCTGAATTCATTGTAGATCTACCGCCACCAAGCCTTCGCATCACGGAACTGATGTATCATGCTTCTGATCCCATAGCAGCCGAGATTCTTGCAGGGGTGACGGATAAAGATCAATTGGAATACTTGGAGCTACGTAACGTGGTGACTCTGTTATTAATCTAGCCAATGTGCGAATCGTCAGAGGTGTCACCTTCGATTTCTCCACTGCTTCTGATTCTTCGCTAGATCCTGGCGAACGCGTGTTGGTTGTGAGTGACCCCGTTGCCTTTGAGGTTCGTTACGGAGCAGGGTTTCCAGTGATTGGGATCTACACTGGCGGGCTTAAGAATAGTGGGGACTTGATCGCCATGGCGCTTGCTGATGGCACGACCATTCAGTCATTTACCTTTGATGATGGGTGGTACCCATCCACCGATGGTGGCGGCTTTTCGCTAGAAATTACGGATGACGCCGGGCCAACTGCGAGTTGGGATCTTGCCGCGAGTTGGGAAGTCAGTGAAGCTGGTGGAACACCAGGCTCCGCGATCAATGCCAGTGAAAGTGGTCTGCCTACTACCGGCAGTGTGGTCATTAATGAAATCCTGACGCATTCAGATGAGGCCGTAGGTGATTGGGTCGAGTTGTTCAATACGACTTCTGGAATCATCGACATCGGTGGGTGGTTTCTCAGTGATGACCCAGGAACGCCGCTCAAGTATCAGATCGAAGCAGGGACGGTCATCGGTGCCGGGCAGTATCTGATCTTTAGTAATCGTGATCATTTCGGTGTCGACTCTGCTGATCCGGGAGCCTTGATCCCTTTCGGTCTCAGCGAAGCTGGCGATGAAGTTGTCCTCAGTTCAGCTGCAGATGGCGTGGCAACGGGGTATCCAGAGGAAGAGGATTATGCGGGCGCTGATCGTGAGGTGACCTTTGGCAGACACGCTCTGAGCACAGGGGACTTCGTGTTCACCACGCTCGCTATGCCCACTATGGGGGCAGCCAACAGCGGTCCGAGAATCGGATCCGTTGTCATCAACGAACTCCAATACAATCCAGTGTCAGGCCATGAATACATCGAGTTATACAATGCGAGTACCACACGAAAACTTTTCTACGACGTCGATTATCCTGAGAACACCTGGCGGATAGACAGCGGTGTGGACTTTACCTTTCCCATGGGATTCTATCTCGAGTCTGGTGAGTATGTGATCCTCGTGGCGTTTGATCCGGCGATGGCGCCAACAGAGCTTGAGAGCTTCTTGATCCTTCATGAAGTGCCTGCAGGGGTGTCAGTATTAGGGCCGTATCAGGGAGGCTTGAAGAATGGTGGTGAACGCGTCACTCTGAGTCGCCCAGGGTCGCCCGAAACGGCACCAGCTCCAGACTCAAGTGATGAGGTGCCTTCCGACGGAAGCTGGGAACTCTTTCGCTACTGGACAGTGCTCGGTAATTTCAATTCGATCGATGGTCCTCATGCGATCACCATCCCTGACGGATTCACGGCGACTCTGGACGTGACTGATTGGAGTCTTACGGGAGACATGTTTCATATCTATGACAACGGCGTGGGGATAGGAACCACTTCGGAAGTGCCTGTAACCTCTGCGGCGATTACGCTAGATCCTAACGTGGCCTTTGAGGATTCCCGTTGGAGTTCAGGAAGTTTGGAGTTGGCGGCGGGGCCCCATTCGCTCGATTTCAAGGTGGTTCAATTGAATGAACAATCGCTCCTTGGGGGCGGGTTCTTTAGGGTCACGCTCAGCTCTGGTTTGGCTCCCTACATCGCGGAAGACTCTGTGAAATACGGTGATAAAAGTCCCTGGCCGACGGAGCCCGATGGAAAGGGGCCCTCGTTGGGTAGGCTTAGTGCCAGTGTGGTCGGCGATGAACCGACAAATTGGCAAAGCGTGGGTAGTGGCTCCGTAGGTAGCGACGGTTCGCTGAGTCCCTATGATATCTGGCTGCGGTCGTTCTATGACGTGGTTGATCTCGCTGATCGTTCGCAGAGAGAGACGCTTTGGGGCAATGATGTAGACCAGGATTCGGATGGCTTTCCACTACTGTTAGAATATGTGATGGCGCTTGAGCCAGATCGCTTTGATGAAGGAGTTGTTTTCGATGTCACGGCGGGTTCCACTAGCTCCACGCTATTCATCAGAAGGTCGAAGACAGCGAGTGGAGTCACGTTAAGACTTCTCTATTCAGATGATGAACTGGCCACATGGCAACCAATCAGCTTTAATATAGAATCGACGGAAGATCATGTGAACTGGGAACTCATCAAAGCTTCCGTGAATATGGGATTCGACGATAGCACTCGGCTCTTCTTTCAGTTGGAAGCGATCCGTTAGGGTATCTGCGCCGAGCGAGTGATTACTTCTCTCGGGCACCTACACCGTCTTCCGCGAACGCCTTGAATTGCTCCAGGTAGAGAGGAAAGAGCATTACTTGAAACAGCCCGGCATGATCAGTCTGGTGAATCTATCGCGATGGATCTCGTGTGTTGGAGGCTTAGCGGATCTCGTCGATCGCCACGCGGACCCGCCAGGTCGTTTCCAGACGTCATTTTTGTTATTGCTCCTGGCGAGATCACTCAAGAGATCCATACCGTGAAAGCGCTCGGTTCGCTGATCCTCGAAAGGCCCTTAAAGTATGACCACCCGGAGAGAACGCTGGTCGCCGTGCTCCCTCCTTCCCTCGAAGACCTGAAGCTCGGCGAACTCGATAGCGACGGCGATTCGCTGGAAGCTCAGTTGGGCACCGATCCTCAGGATCTGGCTTCGTTCTTTCGCATCGCTTCGTTCACGACAACACCGGATCGTACGGTCGTGACTCTCACGTGGCCGAGCATTGCTGGAGGAACCGACACCTTGGAAACCTCTACCGATCTGACCGACGGAAGCCGGAGCACAGTCGGCACCGTGGTTGGGAAAGAAGGGACCACAAAGACGAGCGCCATCGCTTTTACACCGAGTGATTCTGAAACCCGCTATTATCGTGTTCGATTCGGAAACTAGCGTGTTCAATGAGTTCGGGGTTTAAGATGCCTGCGCATAAAGGCTTCGGCTTGTTTGACAGCTGTGGGTTCTAGGGCTGCTGCGATGTTGTGCTTGCCTCCCTTGATGGCGACCAATTCGGTTGAAACCTTGGCATCTTTTAACGCTTGGTGTAGCACTTTGGCGTGCTCAAAGGGCACGGTCATGTCGGCGTCGCCGTGGACGATGAGGAAGGGTGGGTCGTCTTTTGATACGAAACTTAAGGGGGAGACCTCTTTCTTCAGTTCGATGGACATCTTGTCGGCAGGTGTCCCGGGTTCGTAGCCTATCAGTTGCCGGTAGGCTGGGTGATCGTGTTTGATCTTGCCTAACAAATTCCAATCTGTGGGGCCAGCAAACGGAATGGCAAAGGAGACGCGTGAAGACTGCCGCTCGACGGGATCTTTGGAATCGAGTTTCGCTTCGTCATCCTGCAGCGCCACGTAAGCGGAAAGATGGCCACCGGCCGACCCTCCCGTAACGCCGATGCGATTTGGATCGATGTTCCACTTCGTGGCGTTCAACCGCACGAACTGAGTCGCCCTAGCACAGTCGTCTACTTGAGCTGGATGAGTGGCGACGTCGGTGAATCTATACTCGACAGAGACCACGGCGAGCCAGCCTTCGGCGTTCGCTCTGGCAACGAAAGGAGGAACGCTCTTCTTTGAACCACCTCGCCATCCGCCGCCATGAATGTGAATTATCACGGGGGCAGATTCCTTCGTTTTTGCCGGATAGAAGTCTAGCATTTGACTTTTATGATCGTCATCATAGGCGATGTCCTTGAGGACGAGTTCTTCTCCGGACCCAAAGCTCGTGGTCAGGAAAAGTGTCACTGTGGTGATGAAGAGGAACGAGTTCGTCATGATTGAGAGTAGCCCACCCGGCGCAGCCACCGCGAACCTAAAACGCTTCACAATCTTGGCTGACAATGAGAGCATGTTTAGGCATCCCCATATACTTATGATGAAAGTTATCCCCGCACTCATAACTGCGGCAGCAGCTTCTGCTGCCAGTTGAGGCTCAAATGATCGCTCCCGCGAAGAGCAACCTCCCTTACATAGAGAACGGCCACGTACGACAGGTGTTAGATATTTATGCGCTACCGGCTGCGACCAGTCTTCCCGTCATGTTCTGGATTCATGGTGGTGGATGGCAGGTCGGCGACAAGAGCGATGTCGAACTGAAACCCAACGTCTTGACCGAGCGAGGATTCGTCTTTGTGTCGACAAACTATCGTCTCCTGCCTGAAGTGGAGATGGATGTGCTGATTGCAGATGTTGCCAAATCGTTAGGTTGGGTGCACAGCAACATCTCCCAGCATGGTGGCGATCCGAAGCAGATCTTTGTCGGCGGCCATTCCGCAGGCGCTCAACTCGCGGCGATCCTTTTCACGGATGATCGCTATCTGAAGAAAGAGGGCGTCAGCTTCGATGTGCTTCAAGGTTGTGTGCCGGTAGATGGCGACACTTACGATATCCCCAAGATCATCTCGACGGCAGAATACCGTAGGACGCTCTACGGTGGAAAGATGTTCACCTTCGGCCATCGTCAGAAGTTTGGGAACGACCCAGAAAAACACGTCGATTTCTCGGCCGTGACGCACGTGGCGAAAGGCAAGGACATCCCACCCTTTCTACTGCTCTACTTTCCCGGTAATCCTGACACAAGAGCGCAAGCGGAGATCTTCGAGGCCTCACTGAAAGCAGCGGCGATTCCCGTGAGAGCCTTTGGCAAAGGGAATAGCAACCACAGCGCCTTGAACAACGACCTGGGAAACCCCGATGATCCTGCGACTAAAGCGCTCTATCAGTTTCTGGATCCACTGGTAGCAGGCGAGTAGAGCTTTGCTTGCCTAGGCGCGCACGCCTTACCCAAGCGCTGCCCGAGTTCGTTGAATGAGCTTATTGTCAGGCTCTTTTGAGCCTCGCAGGTTGTAGACACTTGCGGCTAAGAAAGATTCACGGAGACCGGGGGAGATCTGGTAGTAGTCTTCGAGCACGGCGGAAGTGAATTTGTAGTCGTGGGCGTTGTTGCCTTTCATGAAGAGCATTCGCCGGGCGTTGTCGATGAACTGAGTGGCGTGCGCGGCGTCTCTCTTGCAGAAAGTGAGAATCTTGCGAGCCGCGATGTAGCGATTCTTGCTCACGTCGGTGAAGATGCTTTCAAGGGCTTCGGAGGACGCCTTTGGCAATTCGATGGGCTCTAACAAATGAATGCGTTCTTTCCGGTCTTCGAGGTTCTTGGGATCACTACGGAAGAGGGTTAGGAAGGCCGTGAACTGAAGCAAGAGGAGGCGACGGGTGTCGTCCTCGGTGCATGTTTGGTAAGCGTAGTGCATGGCATTGGCGGAGGTGACGGCGTGGAGAGCCACGATGCCAGGATTCCGCATGAGCAGCTCGCTTGCGAACTGAAAGCCAGCGTCCCAGACGGAGGCGGGGGCGAGTCCCTTCTGTAAATGCGAAACGACGGTCTTGCTGGCGTCTTCTGGTGATGCTTGGCGGAACGTCTCTAACAGAGTGGTTACTGCTTCTGCGCTGGGTTTGCCATTCTGCCAGTCTGAGGGGATCTCTTTCTGGAGGGTCTGGTTCTGCCTCCAGGGGCGGTCAGCGCCAGAGTCTCGTTCCGCTGGATTGGTGCCTTCATGAGCTAGCAAGGCATACGTAAGGGAGCGCAAGATCGGCTCGGCGTGTTGCCAGCCGATGGTCTGGAGGACGCGGAAGCTGTTGGCAACGAAGATCGCTTTGTGTCCGATGTCGCGGAAATCTCGTGAGCCGTATCTGGCAAAGAGTTCGAAGAGCTGGCCAGCACTGCTCGTTCTGACAAGACCCGCAATGGCGACATCTGCGGCGGCTTCATCCCAGTTGTCCATGGCGCGGATGAACGCTTGCCGAGCGTTGTGCGCGGCGGGCACCTGGGATTCGTTGACCGGGGCCATGGTCCAATTGTTCTGCTCGACGTCTTCCGCTTCGGACTTCTTGTAATAGTCTAAGGCCCAGAAGATAGGCAACCAGCGGTCGCTGTCTGGTGACGCCATGCTTGCGAGGTGGGCAGAGTTCACCACGAGGACGGCGTGGAATTTGAAGCCGACAGGGCGTGGCTGGACATTGCGCACTCCTGCTAACAAAAGCGCCGAGAGAATCTGCTGGTAGTTCAGCTTGCCGGATTTGACTCGAGCACCCACTTCTTCCAAGAGGCGCTCGCGTGGGGTGGTTTCTAACAAGCGGACGACAGGTTCTATTTCCCCACCTAGTCGAACCATGTCTGGAGTGACCAGGGTTTCAGCAGCGGTGATGGGCTGGAGTCCCTGTAGGAAGGAGAAATTGCCCAGTAGGCAAGCGGCAGAGCCACTTGAGCGTGCAAGAAATCGACGACGGTCCATGGAGGAATGAGTTAGGGCCATGGGGAAGCCTAGGAGAGAATGGGCCTTCGGAGCAACCTTGATCGGTAACAGGCTTGAAAACTCTGGGATTGGCCGAATCCTCTTGTCGTGCGTTTTAACTTCCACACTCCTCGCCGCAAGCGCCTCCTTGCTTGGCTGCTCGCGATCTATTGGTGTTCCGTGCCTCGTTCTACCGTGGGACTATCGTCACTTTCTGCCGTGGGGATGTCACTCTACACCGTGGGACCTCAACAGCATCCGTTAACATTTTTAACCTACCGCTTCAGGAGGGGGTATCAAGCGTTGTCCTCGCC
>CALLLI010000135.1 GCA_938082635.1 uncultured Verrucomicrobiales bacterium | reverse complement strand
ACTAAGCCTGCGCAGGTCGGCAGAAACACTTTCCATGATATCACTAGGGATGCGGAAGACTCCTTTGGGTATCGCAGTCCTGTTGATTGGAGTGCTAGGCAGCATATTTGCGCTCACGAAATACCTGAGAGGACATGCACTTCACGAACAGGTCGAGAGACTTCGCCAGCAAGGTGCCATCGTAGAGAACTATTTTCTCCTTCCAGAAGCAAACTCGCGAAGTCTCACTTATGCCGGGCTTTTGATTGCTCTAATCGGATTTAGTGTTGAGTCATCGCTACTTTGTCAGGCTCGGAAGAACGGCGAAATGAGCGTTTGATTCCGTGATGACGTTTACTTCTTAGGGGCTGCGTTCAGCTTCCAGGAATAGGATTGAAAGCTAACTTTGGTACCTTTCGAGAGCTTCGTCGCACGATACTTATTGATGTAGGCGAGAGCGCCTCCAGCAGCCTTAAAGTCGTCTTCATACCAATCGAAAATCTTAGAGATCGCGACCTTCTTCCAACCCACAGTCTTCACGCCTTTCGGATTCGTGCTCACGAACGCCGTGGTCAATGCCGTTAGCGTCGTATCGAGAGTGTCGCTACGAAAAGCCTCAGTATGGAGCGACGGACAACTAGCGCTGGCACAGTTCAAAGCAAAGTGAATCCGAGGCTCCTTGAACGTAGGTCGAATGGTCTCGTTCTCCAAGGCAGTGAAACTCGTCTTCTTTCCTGCCACCAACAGGTTTGAACGCTTGAAGAACTTGTTGCGGCCAAACAAGCCCCCCCCGCCCGGGCCTTTCGTGGGATACTCTTTGAGAATCTGATCTAGGATGTGCGCATTGTAAGCATTGAGATAGAACGCGAGTTGTTCGTTCTTCGACTTTCCGTCAAGGCTCTCACGGCCGACAGCTGCGACCACGGCTGACAACTGCTTCTTATCAGCAGCACTCGCGTGCCAGGCTGCGTAGTTTACCCCCTGGGTAGAAACATGTTTTTTAAGAAGGGCATCGTACTGATCCGTCCAAGTTATCGGCTTGGAATCCTCAGCACGAACAGCGAGCGAAAGAACAGTGAGAACAATCAAAGTGGCTTTCATGATTTTGAATAAATACTAGGGTTTGGTTAGGCCTCGATCTTCTTGTTGAGAGCTTGTTTGGCAATCTTAGTGACATAGATGGTGACAATGATCGTCGCGAGTAGGCCCACTCCATAGAAGGTCCACTCTAACGCTGACTTGCCTTCAGACGAGGCTGCTGCCTTGCCGAGCGATCCCACATAGACAAAGAGAATAGTCCCTGGCATCATCCCAATCCAGGAGGCAAGCACATAGTGCGTGAACTTCACCCTCGTCACACCATAGGCGTAGTTCAAAAGCGTGAAAGGAAAGACTGGCGAGAGCCGCGTTAGCCCGACCACCTTCCATCCTTCATCCGCGACGGCACTATCAATTGCCGTGAACGTCTTATTGCCATCGATACGCTTCTGGACGGCCTTCCTAGCAACGTGACGCCCTACCAAAAAGGCAAGTGTCGCCCCCAGAGTGGAAGCGAGCGAGACATAGACCGCCCCCAAAACCACTCCGAAGCCAGTACCCGCGGCAAGCGTCATCACGGAGGCTGGAAAGAAGAAGACGACGGCCAAGGCGTAGAGCGCGATGAATGCCACCGGTCCCCACGGGCCCAGTCCCTCGACCCAATCGAGAGCCGACTGGAGCCACTCGCCCACAGGCAGGGTCCGGAAGGCAGCGATGAGCACGCCGACAACCACGAGCGCGGGCAGCAATTTCTTAAGAAGCGTCGATTTGGAGGAGCTGTTCATGAGAATGAGAGATGTGCTTGCTTACAAACAGCTGACGCACGAACAGACTAGTCTGTTCCATAAAAAGTGAAAGTCTTCACCCTCGGGACATTCGGCCGGGCCTACAGACGAATCAAGGCGACTCTGCCAGCACGAAGGCGTGAATTCTTGGCAGCCTCATGTTGCTCATCCGGTCCTTCGGCGTGAAGAGCCATCCAGGAGACTTGCTTGTCAGCTCATAGTCCTGGAGAACGAATTCTGGAAGAATCAGGTTCGTTGTCGGATCGTAGACCTCGTCAGAAGTGAAGTAGCCCTTGAGCTTGTACTCGTAGTTGTGGTCGAAGCCATTCGGTGGCCCCCCACCGGGTCGGTATTCAGGAAGGCGATCTGGATTCCGTTTGTAGCGCTCGTTGGTCACAACCAGCCGAGCCTTGTCCCAAGGTTGCTGAGGCTTGCGGATCCAGCCCCAAGTGCGCGAGCCCTTTACCCAATAACGTCGTCCAACATAATAATCTCCAGCGGGCTCCATCCGAATCCGCTCATTGCGAGCCTGAACAAGAGGTCCACCAGAAGTCGTCGAGCAAGAACAGAAGGTAAGGAGGGCGAGGAAACCGCCTAAAATGCGCAAGATCATGATGATAACAGGTAAAGGGTCACTGAAACCATCCGCATTCACGAAATCAATCCTTCATTCATGCTTCTTGGGTTTGCCGGTACAGAAATGCACCGCTAATCTCTGCCACATGTCACGACTGGCTTTCCGAATGTCCGATACCCATGCAGGGTTTGGCCATTGTGATGGCATGGTCCATCTTGAGTCAGACTCCTTGAAGTTCGAGTTCCAGTCAAAGGTCGCAGGCATTCTGAAATCAGGCATCAAGACGCTGGAGGTGCCTCTCTCAGAAGTGGCTTCCATCGACTACAAACCGCAGCTCTTCTCCACCAAGCTCGAGCTGCGCTTCAAATCCTTGCAGCATGCCCAAGAGTTTCCCAAGGCAGACGCCAACGAAGTGGTTCTCGAACTGAAACGGCGAGATCGCCCAGATGCCAAGAGGTTCGTTAGTGAAGTCAAGCTTCAGCTCGTCACGAGTTCCCTCGATAGCATGCTGGAGATGACGAACGAAGCGCTCGGTCAGTAAACCACCTTCTCAAGCGCATCAAAGTCTTCTTCAAGCACTTTGACCGCAGAGACAACATGATCAGACAATCGCTTCAGCGACGCGAAACTCTGTTTGTAAATGTAATACATCGGTTCACGCTCAATCTTCTTTAAATGGCGAGTAACCAGGAAGCGCATGTAGCGGGTGACATCCTTGATCGCAGCGATCTTGTCCTTCCCCGAAGCACGCTTATTGAGGACCTTAACGGCACGCTCATTCGATTTGGCAAGCTCTTCAAATTCAACATAGGCCTTGTCATCCTCGAAGAGGTAGTTGGCCAACGATTCCAGCTCGAACTTCAAGGTCGCAAGCTGATCGGAGGTGCTCCTGAAGTCGTTCCAGTTCAACCCCAGCCAACGCGACACGTTGCCAATGCGATGCCCAAAGTAACGAATCTCTGACTTGATCTGGGAATCCTCATTCTGAAACGATCTCTTGCTCACGGCATCGAGTTCCAAGATGTAGGCTTCTGTGAGAACACCAATCACTTCGTTTGTTTCTTAAACAACGATAGGACTACCATTATTGCCAGGATAGATCGGATTATCCACCTCAACTTTCTTCGCGCCAATGCCGATCACTTTGCCAGGGGTCACCGTGACCACACCGTCGCCGTTGCTATTGCCCGGGATCATGACCGGCGTGTCTTTGCGTGACGCCGTTTCGGTGCTTTCTGCCAGCTTGAGAAAGGCCTGGTCAGGACGCGGCATATCGAGCTGAATCATGGCGATATCAGCATCGCTCGCGGCGGCGAACCTCGTCCCCTTAAGCTGGAGACCACGATTATCCTTGATCGTCAGCCGCGCATTGTTTCCGAGAACATGCTGATTGGTGATGATGACCAGATTCCCTCTAAACTTAGCCACAAATCCCGTTCCGGAGCCCTTATCCCCCTGGATCGTAACCACGACAGCCATCACCTCATCCGGCAAGGTGGCATCTACTTTGGGTTTCTCCTTCTCGTCGTCTTCAGCGAACGGATTCTCTGCCGGAGCAAACGTTTCAGCATCCTTGGAATCCTGCCCTGAAAGAGTCAAAACGCTAGGGCCTCCTAGCAAAAAGAGCATAGTTAAATAGAAAGTTAGAACATCCCTCACACAAGAATGTGTGGCACCGGGCCCACAGAGGTCAAGCCCTCCGGTCGCCTTTCTAAGGCTTGCATTCAGCCGAATTCCCCGCAATATTTGACCAAGTCTTCGCTCTGCCCATGCCTCGTTCTTCCTACATTCTACTCATGCTTTGCGGAGCCCTCCTCTCCTGTGCAGAGACTTCCACTCAGAACGACCGCTACCGCCGTCTGGAGAATTCAAGTTACCAATCGGCGAGCCCGGCCAACCAACAGCAGCGCGCCTATCGTATCGCCTCGACGCCTATCTCGAGAAGCGTCTTTCCTCCTAACTTGCCACCTGCACGCGCGGAGTCTCTCATTATCATTGATGCCACTACTGGCGAGACCTTGGCGCAGAAGAATGCCGACACCCGCCGCGCCGTCGCAAGCACCCAGAAGCTGCTAACCGCTCTCGTCGTTCTCGATCATGGGAGCATCAACCGGAACGTCGTCATTCAGCCCGAAGACACCCGGGTGGAACCTTCGAAGCTCTATCTCAAAGCTGGCGATGTCTACTCACGTCGCCAGCTCTTGAAAGGCATCCTGATCAAGAGCGCCAACGACGCGGCCATGGCCTTAGCACGCGACACCGCTGAAAGCGTGCCAGCCTTTGCCCGTCTCATGAATCAAAAAGCACGCCAGTTAGGCGCGATTCACTCAAACTTCATCAATCCTCACGGACTCACCAGATCAGGTCAGTACTCGACAGCACGCGACATGGCACGCATCGCCTATGTCGCTTCCAAGAATTCTTTCATTCGCCAAACGGTCGACCAAGAAACCTACACCTTCAATACGCCTCGCGGTCCGAAGCACTTGAAGAACACCAACAAGCTTCTCACTCGCATGGGTGCCTGCACCGGCATGAAGACCGGCTACACGAGAGCTAGTGGACGCTGCCTGGTTACCAGCGCGTCACTCGGACGCCGCCGTGTGATCCTGGTTCAGCTAGGCTCCGAAACGAAATACATCTTTGACGATGCTGAACGCCTCATGATTTGGAGCAGTGGTCAGCGTAGCCCTCGCCGTAGCTCGCTCGCACTCGCACCACTCACCCACTAGGCAAATTTAGATTTGGTCGGGAACATCACCCACTCGTTGAGGTGGATTGCGCCGCTCCAACTCTAGCAATAAGGCGGAATGATCAAGATCACCGCCGTCGTGTTCTTGAAAGGTCGCAAATAAATCCTTGATTTGATCTAGCATCGGCAATCCGACACCTTCCGCCGTGGCAACCTCCTGCGCAGCGATCAGGTCTTTCACCTGATAACGCGTGATGCCTCCTGGACGCCAATCACGGGACACCATTCGCTGACCATGCTCTCGCAAGATGCGAGAATCAGCGAAACCTCCCTGAAGGGCTTTTAGCACAGCAGCTGGAATGGCCCCGCCGGCTTGCGCCAAGAGTAGCGCCTCAGCCACAGCACCGATCGTCGTCGCCACGATGACTTGGTTGCATAGCTTGGTCAGCTGGCCACTGCCATGCGGCCCAACATGGGTCACTTTTCCCAACGGGGCGAAGACGGGGCGACCGCGGTCTACAACAGAAGCCTCACCACCGCACATGATGGCAAGAGTCCCCTGCTCCGCGCCACTCGTGCCTCCAGAGACTGGCGCATCAAGATAGTCCACGCCTTGCTGCAGGAGACGCTTAGCATGATCACGGGCCATCTCTGGACAAATGGAACTCATGTCAATGAGCATAGACTCTGATGCCAAGTCAGCACTCGCTCCAGAATCGAAGATTACCTCTTCCACCGCAGGCCCATTAGCTAACATCGTCATCACAACCTTGCAAGCCGCCATGGCCTCACTCGCCGTTGACGCCAGCACAGCTCCATCCGCGACCAAAGCCGCGGCTTTCTCTCGATCCCGATTCCAAACCGTAACGTGAAACCCTGCCTGCAACCAACGCCGGGCCATACGAGAACCCATTCGGCCACAACCTATCAGAGCCAGGCGAGGTTTCATGCTGTCTTCTCCACAGATTTCACGAGTACTTTGTAGAACAGCGCTAGAGAATGTTCCTTGCTATCCTTGAAACGCTTCGAGACTTTCTCAAACGGATACACCGTCGCGATTCCTCCCACATCGTGCAGGCAATAGCCGCGCTCCGCATCGAAGTCCCAATACCCGCCACGCAGGCGCCGAAGGGTCTCGCCAAAGTAAGCCCCGAAGGTGAGGACAAGACCATCGATGTTCTCAGGGAGATTTTCTCCCCATGCTTTATCGATCACACTGTCGAGACGCGCGAGATCTGATTTCTGATAGGATAGCCTCTCCCCGAAGCTCGCTTTCATCTGCACGCGGTGGCGTTCAGCGATTCCCGGTATCCGTTCAATAAAGCTCTCCTTATCCTGACCTGAGCGCATCAGTGCCAGAGTTTCTTCGTCCACCTTGTTCGACCGCCTCCACGATTTCATCCCGACGAAGCAGCGTCTCCCGAAAAGCATGCTAACGAGCAAGGCAAAGAAGATAAGTAAAATGGTGAACTTAAGAATCATAAGGACTTGGCGAACGACTCGCCCGATTTAACGTAGTCCCACTATGAAAGGTCCACTGCGCGCTGCAATCCTCTTCCTTGCTCCATTGACCTTTCTCGCAAACTGCGCCCACCTCGTACAGAAGCGGGAGGACTACCAGGTTTCCACTCAAGAGCCTACCGTGAATGGCGCCAGGCTAACGGCAGAGATGATCACGACGGACGGTAAGGCAAATTACTCCATGTCCGCCATGGTCTACTTTGTCGCCGGAGAGACGGAAACCGGGCCTTACAAATGCCTCTTCACCGCCTGGGGTGATCGCAGCACTCACCGGTCCATGACGGTGGAGAAGCTGACCTTTCGTACCGCGAGTGGAGAGACAGCCACCGCCCCTCGGAGCAAAGCTCTACCCTTTGCTGCCGGGAGCGGAGATGAGGGATGGCAAGCCACCTATGCAGTGCCAGGACTTCTCGGCCTGGACTACGCGAAGGACGGCAGTGTCATGATCGATGCAAGAGTCGCCATTCGCACCAAACGCCGCACAGTTCGCCGGCACGTTAGTTTCACGCTTTCACCAAGCGAATCCAAGGAAGTAAAGTTCGCCACCGTCTTCGATGGTTTTCGCAAGAAAGAGTGAAGTTTAGCCACTCGCTTCGCAGGATTGAGTGTAAGCCACGGCATTCTCGGGACGCCCTCTTGCGCCTGACTCGATGAATGGCACACTTCCAGCCACTACTCTATGGCTGCCATTGACTGGAAAAAGAGTTACTTGGCGAACACGGCCAGTAGTTACGCGAACTTCGCGACGAAGATGCTTACGGGCATCCTCGTCTTCTCAGCCATCTTCAAAGGCTTTACCGACGAAGCCTTCAAATTCTGGCAGTTGCTATGGTCCTTCATCAGCTACTCCATCGTGCTCGACTTTGGCATGGGTTTTACCATCCAGAAGCTCGTCGCCTCTAAGCACGCCGAAGGCAAGATGGAGGATGTCGACAACCTGTTCACCACGGCATTCTGGACGTTTGTTGGCTTCGGTATCATTAGCTTCACGATTGCCTATCTTGGAAGGGACGTGTTCATCGACTTCTTCTTTGAAGAAGGCTTGGGCGCGCAGCGAGCCGACTTCACCAAAGCCTATATCTACTTCGTCGGCAGTGTCGGTATCCTACTCCCCATCGGACTCTTCCCTGCTGCTCTGATCGGCATTCAGCGTCAGTACTACTACAACTGGTTCTGTGTCGGCAGCTCTATCGTTTACCTCTCCCTCGTCACTCGGGCGATTGATGCTGGTGCGCCTCTCAGCCTAATCATGCTGATCTCCATGGCCTCAACGGTGATACCTTACGTTTTAAGCGCGATGCTAGTCTTTCCCATGCTCAAAGTGATCACGCTGAACCCGATGAAGTATTGCCTCGGTGCTGTCCGCGAACAATTGAGGTTCTCGCTGATCGCCTACTGCAATACCTGCAACAACATGTTCCTCGGACAGTCCGATCGCGTCGTCATCGGTCGCACCTTGTCCGACAGCGACTACAAGATGTTCCAGCCTGGAACAAAAGTGGCCGAGTTGCTGAATGGAGTCGCCATGCAGATCATGAATGTGGTGCCCACCGCAGCGGCGCATCTTCATGCTGCTGGAAAGAAAGAAGCCCTCCGCGATCTTTACTTCAAAACGAACAGGCTCTTGTTCGTGGTCATCACGCCATTCTTCTTTCTGGCGATGGCTTACATGAATGAGCTGATCTTCTTCCTTACAGACACCCCAGGCCTCTCGGACAAAGTCGCCATGGTCGGCTACCTCATCCTCTTGATGACTTATGTCAGTCATTTGAGTTCATCAGCAGCAGACCGCGTCCTGATGATGTGTGGCCATGAGAAAGTAATTCTTCGGTTCACGATTTGCAGACTTATCTCGCACTTAGCTCTCAGCATCATTCTAGCAAAGACCATGGGATTCGTCGGCGTCGCTCTAGCCGGCCTCATTTCCGTTTGCTCGGTGAACTTTGGCCTCCTCCTGCCGCCAGTTCTAAAATTCCTCGAAGTGGGGCTGAAAGATTATGTGATGCGCCATGTCGGAGGACTAGCAAAGCCTTTGACCATCTTCTTCGTCCTTCTAATAGGGGTGAAGCTCGCTTGGGCATTCCCAACGAATCTCTCCCGCTGGGGAATGCTCCTTCATCTTGGCCTCCGAGCGTCCATCATCATGGTGCCGACGCTCTTCCTGCTAAGGAAAGAGATCACTAGCACTTGGAAATCCTGATTAGACCACCTTGGCCCGCCGTCCAAAGATCGCTGATCCTACTCGGACGATGGTTGATCCCTCTTCGATCGCGATTTCAAAGTCACTCGTCATCCCCATGGAGAGTTCCGGCAAGGAACAACCATGCTCGGCCTCCAATCGATCCCGCAAAACTCGGAGATCACGAAAGTAAGGACGCGCCTCCTCAGCCATCTCAACCTGAGGAGGAATGGCCATCAGACCAACCACGTTGAGCCTCTCGAGAGCCAAGATCCTAGGCAACTGAGAAGAAATATCAGATACAGAGAAACCATGCTTCTGAGGTTCATTTCCGATATTCACTTGAATCATGACACGAGACTTCAGGTCAAGATCCAGAGCGACTTGGTTGATTCGCTGCGCTAATTCCAGAGAATCCATGCTGTGGATGGTGTGGAATGCAGTGAGAGCCTTGCGCACCTTATTCTTCTGTAAATGCCCGATAAGATGCCATTCCAAATGATCCGGAAGCAAAGAAATCTTCCCCACCGCCTCTAAAACGCGGTTCTCTCCGTATACTGCATGCCCGGCTTCAACGATCGGCCGTATATCTTCCGCCTCCCATGTCTTTGAAACTACCATCAACCGCACGCTCGACCGGTTCCGGTCTGCGCGTTCGGTTGCTTGAGCTACATGTTCTTGAATTTGCTTATACCTTTCGATGGCTGTCATGATGGTAGTTCTTCCCTTCTCCTCCAATCTCTATGCACATAGACGTTTGCAAGCTCTTCTGTGATCTGATCGAGACTCAAAGCTTCTCGGCGACAGCAGATTTGCATGGGGTCACCCAAAGCGCGGTCAGCCAGAAGATACGCTCGTTGGAGAATCACTTTAATGTGCCGCTTCTAGAACGTGGTCGCAACTGTGTCAGGCTCACTCCAGAAGGAGCGCTCTTTCTAGAAGCCAGCGGTAAGATGCTCTCTACCTATGAAGAGCTTCACGAAGGAATTGATGCCCTGCAGAGCAAAGTGGAGGGACTCCTCACGATCGCCACAGTCCTGTCAGTCGGCATGCACGAGTTGCCGATCTATGTGAATCGCTTCCGTGAGCAGTTCCCAAATGTGGAATTGCGCATCGAGTATCGGAGAGCAAGCCAAGTCTACTCTGAGGTTATCGACGGTCGCATCGACCTGGGTTTAGTGGCCTACCCACGAAGAAGGAAAGGCGTTATCGTCCACTCCTTTTGGAAAGATCGTCTTGTGGTCATCTGCTCAAATTCTCATCCGTTAGCAAAGCGCTTGAGTGTGACGGTCGAAGACCTTGCCGATTCTGAAATGGTTGGCTTCGAACCAGATTTGCCTAGTCAGAAAGCCATCGAAGACATGTTTCAGCAAACTGGCGTGGAAATACACCAGAGACTGTGCTTCGACAATGTCGATACAGTGAAGAAGGCAGTCGAGATGGGCCAAGGCGTTGCCATTGTCCCGATGCGTGCGGCGCATGTCGAAGTAGAAACAGGCCGGCTTACGGCCCTGATGCTTAATGATCCGAACTGCTGGCGGCCGTTAGGCATTCTTGGAAAGCGAAACCGCGCTGTCACTCCTGTCATGCGAGAATTTATCAGCGTCTTGACCCATGGAAGACAAGTCAGCGGAGCCTTCCCACAGCCTCTGAAGGCTCCAAATAGCCCGGGGTAGCAAGCCGCCGCAAGTTTCCTACTTCTCGTCGACATCGCTGGCCCTGGGGGTTATTCATGTTTCCAGAGCCCCTGATGAATCCAACCGCCAAACAGACTATTCTCATCGTCGATCCAGAACACGATTTCGTGGAATGGGCGAGTGAACACTTGGCGGCACCTTCCATCGAAGTCGTTGGGGTGACGAACGGGGAAGAGGCTCTCAAGCTTAACGAGGAGAAACCTGCCGACGTCGTGGTGGTCGAGCTTCGCATGGGACCCATGAGCGGCATGCAGCTCCTGCAGCGCCTGCGAGGAAAGGACCCCAATGCAATGGTCATTCTCACGACAGGATTCCCAACGACGAGTGCGATCATTGAGTCGATGAAGTATGGAGCCTATGAGTTTCTAAGGAAAGAGACCATTACATTCGAGATTCGCGCTATTATCGAGAGCGCTCTCAAGGCAAAGGAAGCGCTCAATGTTAGCGACTTAACTAACACTCCCTCAAGAAGAGCCAATTCTGAAGAGGCTGCTCAAGAACACTTCATCGGGAACGCACCGGCCATGCAAGAAGTCTTCAAGATGATTGGTCGCGTCTCCCGCGCTGATGCTCCTGTTATGATCACTGGCGAAAGCGGCGTCGGCAAAGAAGTCGTCGCCAAAGCCATTCATAAGTTCTCACTTCGGGCGACCCGTGAGTTTGTCGCCATCAACTGCGCCGCTATTCCTCAGAATCTGTTAGAAAGCGAACTCTTTGGTCATGAAAAAGGCGCCTTCACCGGAGCTTTCAGCCGGAGAGAAGGACGATTTGAACAATGCTCCAAAGGCACGCTATTCCTCGATGAGATTGGCGAAATGCCTCTGGAAGTACAAAGCAAACTCCTTCGCGTACTCCAGGAAGGGCAATACTCGAGAGTGGGAGGCAATGACACGCTCACCACAGGGGCTCGCATCCTGGCAGCCACCAACAAGGACCTGGAAGCCGAAGTCGCCGCAGGTCGTTTCAGAGAGGACCTCTTTTACCGGCTCAATGTGGTTCGAATTCACATCCCACCACTACGCGAACGACAAGAAGATGTCCCTCTACTAGCAAGATTCTTTCTTCAGCGCCTCTCCTCAGCGACAGCGGGCAACCCCTTCCGCTTCTCTCAAGAAGCACTCGAGAGCCTAACGGATTACCACTGGCCCGGCAACGTTCGCGAGCTGGAGAATACGATCCAGCGAGCCGTCGTATTAGCCACTACAAGCGTTCTTCTTCCATCGAACCTTCCGTTAGGGCAGATGTCCCCATCACCAAAGGCGACCGTGAAGGGCGGAGGCACGGCTAGCGAGGCTATAGACCTTCTCTTCGAATCAGCCACTAAACAGGGCGAAGAATTGCTGCCATGGTTAGAGCGCGAATTCACTCAACGCGCGATGGAACGCACGAATAGCAATCAGGTCCAAGCAGCTAAGCTCCTAGGGATCACCCGAGCGACACTACGAAAGCGCGTCGAACGCTTTAACATCGTAGAGAAAGAAGTGGGCTAAGCCATCGCTCGGCTGTTAATCTAGGACGCGCGCTCTACTAAGCATCACGCGTGCTCCCCCGATGCGAATTCGGGGAGACCTGACGTTTGAGTCGCTCGATCTCCTGGTTTTTCTGACCGATCACTTTCTCGATAGAAGAACGATAGGTATCGAGCCGCTCCTTCCAGCCACGCAACTCTGCCATGACCTCCGGACGCACGTCACCGCCACCTTCTTCAGCGCGTTCTAGTTTCTTTGTCAGGGTATCGATCTGCTGATCTTTCGAGCGAATAACAACTCGGACGCGCGCCAAGTCTTCACGAATTTTCGCGAGCTTGTCATCGCGATCCACGCGGCCTTCAAGGAAAGGAGAGCCATTCTCGCTCGAGTCCGCCTTCGCTCGATTCTTACGCTGACGCTTCTCATACTCTAGCCAAATGACACGACGTTGCAGTTCCTCAGTTTGAACCGTTGCCGCATCGAGCTCCGCACGCAGATCTAGCGAGCGACGATCAAGGTCTGAAGACACATCCGAACGCTCTTGTCGAGCAGCCTGCAAACGGGCCTTGTAGTCTTGAGCTTTCTCTTCCCAGTCCTTGGCATCGTCTTCCAAATTTTTAGCAGACTGTTCAAGCTTGGTCAGCTTGAGTTGAACTGCCGCCGCGTTAGTCTGGGCAGCCTGCCCCTTCTCTAGCTCGGCTTGAAGCTTCGCCTTCGCCTCTTCCGACTTGATCGTTTCATCGCGCAAGCTGCTCAAATCGCCGAGCAGGGTGGCAACCTCCTGCTCGCGACTCTGCAACATAGTTTTCAGATTTGTCTCACGCTCCTCGATGGAATCCCCTTGCTGAGAAAGCTTACTCCGTAGTGTCCCAAGCTCTTCTCTCGCTGATCCAAGTGCATTCTTTTGCTCTTTAAGCTGGGCCTTCAACTTAGATTCTTGTTGCTGAGCTTTCGCTGTGCGCTCTTTCCTCTCAAAAAGCTGACGCTCTAACCGACTCACTTCTGCCCCTAACTTAGCTTGCGCTGACTTTGTGGTCGCCTCACGCTCCTTGCGGAAGTCTGCCTCTTGCTGGCTGAGCTTAGCCGCATTCACACGGAGATCGGTTTGGACAGATCCCAGCTCGTCACGTAGCCCCTGAAGCTGTTCGTCGCGCTTCTTGATATCCCGATCATGCTCCTTTAGGAACGACTCTAGTTGAGTCTCGCGCTGGTGAGCCTTCTCGTCCTGACGCGTAATTTCGGCCCGCTCCTTCTCAAGAAGAGCCGCAGCTTCTTCCAGTCGACGTTCCTTATCTGCCAAACGCTCTTCCAACGAGGAAACCTCATCTTGGAGCCTCAAGAGAGCGGCACTTTCAGTATCTTCACGGTTCTTCCGAAAATCGACTTCCTGTTGGGCAAGCTTCGCCGAAGCCACACGGAGATCTGCCTGGAGTGACTCGAACTCTCCCTTCAAGTTCTTCACTTCATCTTCACGTTGCTTCAGCGTACGCTCCCGATCTTTTAGAGCCGACTCTAGATTCGCTGCTAACTGATGAGAAGCTGCCTCCTCCCGGACAGCTTGACTGCGCTCCTTTTCCAACATCGCCTTGAGATCATCGACGCGGCGCTCTTTCTCAGTCAGACGCGCTTCAACACTAGCACGCTCTTTCTCAGCCTGTCTCGCCTCCGCCACAGCACGATTCTCAGCCTCTTGACGGCTACCTAGATTCTTCTGCACCACTGCTAGCTCTCGGCTTCGCTCCTCAAGCTGGCGGTGAGCCTTACTAAGCTCTTGCTTTGCTTGGGTAACCTCCTCCTGACTCTTACGAACTTCAAGATCACGCACTTCCAACGCCGTCTTCAAACGCTCTTGCTCATTGGTCGCCTTGGTCAGATCAAGCTTGAGTGGCTGTAGGCCATCGACCCGAGTAAGAAGCTCCTGATTCTGCGATTGTACCCGTTGAAACTTGGCTTCTCGAGAAGCAATCTCCTTCTCCGACACTCCTATCAGACCACTCAATTCCTCGATTCGTGCCTCGGCAGCTTTAGCCTCCTTAAGCTCATCCTCTTGCTTGGCGAGACGTTCTTTCCGGACCGTCAGCTCCGCAGAAACTTCTTCAAGAGTGCCCCGCATGTCTTCGAGCTGAGCTTGAAGCTGCTCCTTAGACTTCTGAGCCTCATCTAACGCTTGAGTCAACGAAGTCTCATGCTGCTTCCCACGTTCAGCTAGCTCTACTTCTAACTCGCGGCTTCTCGCCTCCCCCTCTTTCAGTAAACTAGCGAAACCAGCGAGTTCATTCTGCAAAGTATCCACCTGCTGTTCGCGATCTGAAAGGGAACTCTCGCGTTGCTCCAATCGCTGCTCCAGCCCAGTAATCGTTTCGATCATCGTCTTTTCTGTCACCTGCACACGATCTCGGTCGCGGATGGCATCGCTAAGCTGCTTTTCGAGAGTCGCTAACTTCGAGGAACGCCCCTTGAGTTCCTCTAGCTCAGCCGATAGCGAAGTGAACTGCTCTTTCTCAACCGCAAGAGTTTCACTCCAATCTACCTCCGATTCTATCGTCTGCTTAAGATCACTTTCGAGATCGACAACGCGCTCTTCCAAAGTCGCGAGGCGACGTTCACGCTCGGAAACATCAGTTTGTGCTTGCGTAAGAGCCCTTTGAATACGATCCCGCTCCGACATGAGCTTTTCAAATTTTGCATCCGCAGACTCAACGATTTGTTTCGACTCTGTTAGTTTCCGCTTAGTCAACTCCGCTTCCTCTTGGAGCTCTGCCAAAGAATTCTGTGTCTTCCGGTGGGCTTGTTCCTGCTCGACCTTTGCCGCACGCACATCGACCAAGCGCTGCTCGGCAGCCTCAACCGCTGCCTCTGCCTGCTCTGCTTTCTGCACAGCCGCCTCGAGGAGTCCATTGAGATCACTCAGGTCGCTTTCCCTCTCAGAAAGTTTAACGCTCTGCTGCTCCAAAGCCCCCTCTAACGAGGCGACCTTCTTGGACTGAACGCCCAGCTCTTTCGCGGTGGTCTCTAGCTGAAACTCTCCGCTCTGGATAAAACCCTGGAGCGCGACAAACTCGCTATCTTTGCCGCTCAACGCTTCCTTCAGCTCTACGAGCTGCGTGTCCCGCAAAGCTAACTCTTCATCCTGCTTCGCGTGCTCTGCCTGCAGCGTCTCCGCATGAAGCTCTCGCAGCCCTACCAACACTTCCTCAGCTTCAGTAAGCGAGGACTCCTTGCTCTCTAACTGTTGTTGACAACTATCGAGTTCCTTGACGACATCCTGGCGTTCACGTCTCGCCTTCGCCAAGAGATCACGGAGTTCCATGATATCATTGTCTTTTTCAACAACTAGATCACCTTGCTTCGATGCTCCACTTTCAAGAGCCTCTAACGTCTGCCGCACACTCACCAAATCCTGCTCCAATCGAACCCTACCATCGGAAGCCGTGGTCACGCGTAAAGTCGCTTCTTCAATATCACGCTCCGCTTTCAGCAACGCGACGCTTTGACTTTCACTGTCACGAAGAGCTTCCTTCCGCTCCTTAGCCAAGACATCGCGAAGCTCAATAATGATAGATTGCTGACTTGCGAGAGACTTGGTGCGGTTCTCCGCATCTTCACGAGCCGCATTATGCTCAGTCTGAATAGCTGCCAACTGTTCCTTAGAATTGTCCCTCTCTTTCGTTAGCTGATCGAGATTCTCTTCAAGCGCCTCATAAGCAGCCTCGCGCTCTTCTAACGTTTGAGTCGTTGCTCCATAGGCATCGATCAGTCCTTGATGTTCCTGGCGTGTGTTTGCCAGAGTTTCTCTGAGCTCCGCAATGACCGTCTCACGTTGTCCCACGTCGCGATCAACGTCTTTGCGTGATTTCGCAAGCGACACGATTTCCGCCCGAGCCTCGTCGAGCTCGGACTTGAAGGATTTCGCCTCACCATCACGAGTTTCAAGTTGCTCTCGAAGCGTGGTTTCTTCGAACGCTAAGGCGACCGCTTTATCAGCCGCAGCCCTGAGCTCTTCTTTCAAGGAAATCGAAGACGTTTCTAAATCTCGTGCGCGTCTCGCCTCCTCATTGAGCTGCGTCTCGAGTTCGGCAACTTGCTGAACAGCGATCTCCTGGGCCTGCACAATCGCTTTGAGATCAGCCTCGAGCACCCCGCTCCGTCCCGCTTGGTCTCTTGATTCTGCTTGGCGCTTCTTTAAATCCTCGCGCAGCTGCTCCAGTTGAGCTTCCTTCTCCGCTTTCACAGATTGAGACTCTTTGAGCTCTTGCTGGAGGCGCTCTAACTCTCCGCCACGCCCTTTCACTTGCGCTAATTCTGTGACGACCTCAGATCGATATTCTTGAGCAGTACGCAACTCGCGGCGAAGACCCTGCACCAAAATATCACTATCCTTAGTCACACGTAGCGTCTGGACTAGGCGCTTCTTGCGCACTGACAGTCGAGACTTCCGTGAAGAGAGTCGTTGCTCTACGCCGCTAAGCGATTCTGCTAAGGCTTGACGTTCACGCTGGCCCGTGCGCTGTGCCTCACCGGCAATCACCAAAGCCTCTTGAAGCTCATTGATCTGAGCGATCGCGTCTTCTTGAGCAGACTTCTGCTTATGCTTCAGCGCCTCGACCCTGGCTTCGGTATCGCTAACCTGCTCTTCAAGCTGCGATCTCAGCGCCTCAAACTCTGCTGCACGTTTCGCTAAATCGTTATGTTTGGTTCGCCATTCAGCAGCGACTTCTTGCTCTTGCTGCCGCTCAGCTTTCGCCACCTGCAATTGCTTGCGCTGGCGCTCCAACTGCTCGTCATCCCGCGAGGACAGCGAATCTAGCTTCTGATCGTAGGAGCCAATCTCCGTCTCAAGAGCATCGATACGATCGACAAGACCTCCGATATCCCGGTCACGTTTCTCGAGAAGACCAGTCTTTAATGCGAGCGCTGTTTCCAACTGCTGAGTTTTATTGGACAGCCCCATCCGTTCCTTCTCGGCCTCTTCCTGCCAAGCGAGAAGCTGCTGCTGAATCTCAAGTTTCTGATCCGTGAGTTCAAGGATCTCAAGGTCCCGACGGTATAGATCCATCACATACGATTTTTGATCCAGAACGGTGCCTGAAGACGAGCGCGAAGCGAATCCAGAAGCCCGGGCCAGCGGCATGGGGCTGGCCTCAGTATCCTCAATAGAAGAGGTGTCGTCACCGGGCTCTATGCTTCCGGCTCTCCAAACA
>CALLLI010000134.1 GCA_938082635.1 uncultured Verrucomicrobiales bacterium | reverse complement strand
GAGCCACTCGCTTCACCGGCAGCCACGAGGTTGCAATAGAGGTCATCAAAGCTCGGCGACGCTTCACTCAGGGCCTGAGAGAACGTCGCTCCGTCGCGTAGTAGTTCTCGCAAGCGCTTGCTCACCTTCTTTACTCCGGGGTGCTGCTGCCGCTCCGCCATGATGCTGAGCGCTTGCTGCAGCTGGACGCCCGCATCTAACAAATCAGCAAGTTCCTCTGTAAACTGAATGAGCGGAGCGCGCCCCAAATGAATGGCTACCCGCGACTGCGTTTTCGCGGCACTCGTCTCGATATCTTCCCCCGAACGCACCTGCACGGGAGTAAGACGGCGCTTCTCAAGAGAGCGGTACGCTTCTCCACGCGATCCGACATCGAGACGACCTTTGACCGTCTTTCCTGCGGAATTCAGCGCAGTGTAGGAGAAGATACTCATAGCGTGATGTTAGCGCTTGCTACCGCCTCCTTCTGTAGCGGTCACCGTGAGAACTTCTTCAATCGTGGTAAGTCCCTGTGACACCTTTTCCCAACCATAGTCACGAAGAGGCACCATACCGTACTTCATGGCCTCAGCCTTAAGATCACTACTAGAAGCAGCATCCGAAATAAGCGCCTGCATCTGCTGCGAGATCGTGCAGATCTCGAGAAGTGCCATACGCCCTCGGTAGCCCGTGTTGCGACACTCGCGACAACCCACAGCCTTCCGCAAACCAGCGCGCTTCCCCGCAGGGAAGCCAATACTCTCGAGATAATGCTCGGTGTATGCATCGCCTGCAGGCTGCGCGCAGTGAGCACATAACGTTCGAACAAGGCGTTGGGCCAGAAAGGCTCTCACCGATGACGCGATGAGGAACGGCTCGATGCCCATGTCTAGCAAACGCGAAATACCGCCAACGGCATCATTCGTGTGCAAGGTGCTGAAGACAAGGTGACCGGTCAGCGCCCCTCGAATCGCCGTCTCGGTTGTTTCCAAGTCACGCATCTCTCCCACCATGATGATGTTCGGATCGCCACGCAGGATACTTCGTAAACCTGACGCAAAGGTCAGCTTGATCTCGGGTTTCACCGCAATCTGCACGACACCATCTAACTTATTCTCAACCGGATCCTCGATCGTGACTATACGCGTGTCTTTCGTGTTCAGCTCACGAAGGAAGGCGTACAAGGTGGTCGATTTGCCACTCCCCGTGGGTCCCGTAACGAGAATGATACCGTTAGGCAACGCCAGTAGATCACGGATAGTCGCTTGCATGGGATCGTCCAAACCAAGCGTATTGAAATCGTAAGACTCGCGACTCAGAAGACGAAGGCTAACGCTTTCACCGTTAGCCGAAGGAATGGTCGCCACACGCACATCGATGCGTTTCCCATCGAGTTCAAGATTGATACGGCCATCCTGCGGCAAACGACGCTCCGCAATATCGAGATCGGCCATGATCTTGAGGCGTGAAATGAGCGAGGCTTGCAAGACCCGGACGTTTGGCGGCACGGCCACTTCTTGCAGCGCCCCATCCACTCGGTAACGAATGCGCAAATCACGTTCAAGCGGTTCGATGTGAATGTCTGTCGCACGCTCGAGCAAGGCCTCGCGAAACACTTGATTCACGAAGGTATTCACAGTGGCCTCCTCGTCTTCCTCGTCCTTGCCAAGCACGTTGACTTCCTGAGCCAAGACGTCCTCAGCCTCATTAAGGTCGCGATTCTCAATCAGTTGATCGAAGTTTCCCGCCGCAATGCCGTAGCCACGCCGGAGCCCCTCGAGAATCTGCTTTCGCGATGATATCACCCAATTGACCGTCGCCGACGTCTCTTGGGCAACCGCCTGTTTCGCCTCCAAGTCAAAGGGATCGTAACTCATCAGCGTCACGACATCATCCGTGACCACGTGAGGTAGCACCCGATACTGGAGCGCGAGTTTCGCCGGAAACATGCTGTGCAGGGGTTCCCGCAGGTCCATTGCCGTCTCTGGCTGATACTCCATCGAGAGAGCCGTCGCCAACTCCAGGAAGAAGACGTCCTCATCTTCTACAAGGTCACCTTCGCAGAGCGATTCGATGGGCGACTCCCCGTGCTTCGCCGCTTCAGCGAGGCTTTTGTCGAGCGCACCTACTTCAGAACAGCCCGCCTTCTGCGCAGCTGCACGAACAATCGAAGTCAGATCTAGAAAAGGAGCAGTCATGAAGCGGTCCTAATAGAACTCCAGTTGGCCGCCAGAGGTGCGGACTGTCCACACCTACGCCGTCTTCTCTCGCTCAGGGTCGTAGGGCGATCTTAGATAGGACCTGGCTTCGTAGCCTTGACCGTCATTAAGAATGCTGAACGAAGCCGCATCGATGTCTTTGGACGTCAGTTTCTCCCCGCCAGAGTGCTTGACGTAACCGAGAGCGATCGCTCGACCCAAAGTCGGGCTGTAAGCGCCTGAGGTGGTGTAACCGGCAAGCTGTCCGTTCATGTAAATCGGCTCACTTCCCCAGAGCGTGGGCTCGGAGTCTTCCAAGGCGAACGCCACAAGACGCTTGCCAAGTCCTGCGGACCTCTGCTCTAGCAAAGCCTCTTTCCCAAGAAATTCCGTATGCCAATCGATCGCGAATCCGAGGCCAGCTTCGAGAGGAGTTTCATCTGTAGACAGTTCATGTCCCCATGCCCGATAGGCCTTCTCCAAACGCATGGCGTTGATCGCGTAATGACCCGCGTGAGCAAGCTCTAGATCGGCGCCTGCATCGACCAGGGCTTGGTACACTCTGGGAATGGCACCAAAGGGGGCATGCAACTCCCATCCTAACTCACCTACATAACTAATACGAAGCGCTCGCACGCTACAATCATCGATGACGATCTCTTGCGCGGTTCCAAAGGGAAAGGCGGCATTTGTGAGTTCCATAGTCGTCACCCGGCTAAGAAGTTGACGCGCATTGGGCCCCATGACACTCACCACACCGAGCGTGGCAGTGATGTCGACCAAGGTTGCGTCAGCGCCCTTAGGAATCTGTCGCGTGATCCAATCGAAATCACGAACGGCCTGAGCCGTGCCGCTAACCAGATAATACTCGTCTTCAGCGAGCCTAACAAGAGTGAGATCAGACTCAAAAGTGCCACGCTTGTTGAACATGCCAGTATAAACGGCACGTCCGTTAGGCACATCGACATTTCCTCCGCAGAGTTGCTGAAGAACGTCCTTCGCATCGGTGCCATGGAAGACGAACTTTGAGAAGGTCGACTGATCAAGAATGGCCACGTTCTCACGACAGCCACGAACTTCTGCCGCCACATAGGAAGCCCAGTTCTGCTTTTGAAATGAGTAATTGACCTTGGGCTCGACACCACGCGGAGCAAACCAATTGGCGCGTTCCCAGCCCATGGAAGCTCCAAAGCTAGCATTGCGCTCCCGAAGCTGTGCATTCAAGGGCGTTTGGCGAATGCCACGCGCCGTTTCCATCTCGCGATTTGGCCAAGCCATTTGATAGTGCAAACCTAACGTTTCCGTCACGCGCTCACGAAGATAGAAGCGATCATTCTGAAAGGGGGCGAACCGCCGGATATCGACCGACCAGAGATCGAGCGTGGGACTCCCCTGCTCCAGCCACTCTGCTGCATACTTGCCTGCACCACCAGCGCTAGCGATCCCCACTGAGTTGAACCCTGCCAGGACAAACAAGCCCTCGACTCCTGCAGGCTCTCCCATGATGAACTGATTGTCCGGGGTGAAACTCTCAGGCCCATTGACGAACTTGGGAAACGACGCGTTCTCCAGAGCCGGAATGCGATGCTTGCCATTGGCCAAAGGCTCAGCGAAACGCTCCCAGTCGTCCTCGAGCAAACAACACGAGAAATCGTTAGGAATCCGCTCAACCATCCACGGTTGCGAGCGCGCTTGAAACGCCCCGAGCTTGATCGCGCCGTCGTCTAGTGTGCGGAAATAAATGGCACGGTCAGGATCACGTGCACACGGAAGATTGCGATGGGCGCCTTCGACAGGCCCGCTGAGCAAATAGTGGTGCTCGACGGGATACAGCGGAATGTCGACATCAATTCCCAAACCCAGCTGACGCGTCCACATGCCACCCGTCAGAATCACCCAATCTGCTTGAATTTCGCCTTGCTCCGTCACCACGCCGGTCGCCCGATTCCCTGACATCAGCACTTTCTCGACCCGCTTATTCTCAATCACCGCGGTGCCACGTTTCTCCGCTTCCGCAGCCATCGCCACGGCCGTAGCGCCAGGTATCACGCGACCATCATGCGGCAACCACACCCCGCCCAAGACATCATCGCTGCGCATGAGCGGCCATTTCTCAGCAGAGGCTTCCCGATCCAACAGTGACGCTTCCACGCCAAAGACTTCTGCCATCGCAGCCGTGCGGCGGAATTGAGTCATACGTTCCTCACACGTTCCTACGATGAGGCTGCCCACTTGCAGCCAACCGATGTCGTGACCGAGACCTTCCTGCAAATGCTTGTAGAGTTCGACGCTATACTTATTGATCTTTGTCAGGCTATTGCTGGTACGAAGCTGGCCGACCATCCCAGCAGCATGCCACGTGGTTCCACCGCCTACCTGCCCTTGCTCTAAGAGAACGACATCTTTCCAGCCCATCAAGCTCAGATGGTAAGCCACGCTCGCGCCCACAATTCCGCCCCCCACGATGACCGCTCGCGCGGATAAAGGCAGAGGGGCCTCGGCAAATTTGCTAAATGGCTTAACTGGAGTGTTCGAGACAAGCGTTTCAATCATCTGATAGATTATTTGGCCAGGTCAGGCAGGCTCGCTGCCGCAATCGCTTGTCCATGACGCTTGTCTTGCTCGTTCGGCGTGTGCATTGAGGTACGTTCAGCGAGATCAGGAAATTCTAACTGAAGCACGTTCTTGGCCTCCTCAAGAATGACCTCCCCTCCCTCACCCGATGTAACTCGACCAAGAATCAGGAAATGCTCAAGGTCATAAAAACTGTGATAGTGCGCGATGGCATAGCCGAAGCACACCCCGATGGTACGATAAATCTTGGCAGCACGCTCATCTCCCGCAACCATCAGTTTCTGCACCTCCACGAGCTGCTCTGGAAAGGGCATGCCCGCAGGAAGATCTATCCCAGCGTGAGGCACCAATCGTGCCACGCCTTGCTGAGAGAAATACTGGACGCCACAGCCATGGTCGCCAGACCACTCATCGACCGGTGCGTCCGCACGATAGTCAATCGGCGCAAAGGCGAGTTCATTCAGCCAAGGCTTGATATTCCCGCTAGGATCGACATACCCCCCTGCCAAGCTCGTTCCCATAGAGATGCCCAAGACCGCGTTCTTGTTCAGAGACATCGATGCGGCTAGCGCGGTGACATCGCCATCATTCACCACATCCCAAGGCTTATCTGCCCAGCCTTCAGCTTCCATCACGCGATCGAAGATACGTCTCACATGGTCCTCAAAGAGACTATCAGGAACCCCTCGAAAGAGAGATCCCGCCCGGACTTCGTTATTCACATAGACACCCGCTGCGCTACCGCCGATAGCATCCACGCGCGGCAAGTGAGAAGCCGCGCGGCGCAATGAATCTCGAATGCCCTCGAAATGGTAATTCGGATCGGACTGAAAGTACGGGTCCCAAGCAATCTCTTCAGAGAAGACCACCTTCCCATCGATCACCGCAGCCGCTTTCCGGTCACTGCCCCCTAAATCGAACCCGATGCGGCAACCCTCGAGATGGCGCCCTAACAGACTTTCGCCCATCACTTCATCGGATGCCATCAAGGGTTCACTGCCAAAGGTCAGTGGTTTATAGAAGAGCTTGCCCCCCATAAACTCACTATCAAACGCACGACCGCCTCCCGCCTGGTAGCGGCATTGCAGCGATTGAGCGAGACAGGGACAGCCTTCAAGCACCACGGTGTGACCACCGCGCTGCCAAAGGAGAAATTTCACCGCACGTTCAACATAACGCTCGGTGAGTTCCGCGTGCCCTCCCTCCGGAAAGATAGATAACGTAAGCGCGAGGTCCGTCGTTTGCCCCTGTATCCACACATTGACGACTTGCGGCTTAGCAAGCTCACCAACCGCCTTCTCATAAGCACGGGTCCAGAGCGCTGCAGGTATAAAACCCGGATCAAGCTCCGGACTACAACGAGGATGAATTTCAAGTGTCTGCATGTCGATGCCTTAGACCGAGCACGCAAGCCACCCTCTGGCAACTGAGCGATTCAAGAAAGGAGCCATTTGTCGCACGTCTTACCGATCCACCACCACATCGTCTAGATACCATCCTGCAAGTCCGTCATCAGTGGCGTCGCTCAGAAACCGGAATTCCAGAATGATCTTCTGATCACGGGCCTCACGCGGAACGGTTAGACTGAACGGTGTCCAGGTGTCCGTCTTGCCAGAGAAGATCTCTTGGCGAGTGAAGAGTTCTCCGCCTGTTTCATCAAGGAAACGTAGCTGACCACCTTCCACGCCTTCCGTCGTATCGACGAAGTAATTGAAACTGAGCTTGGGACGACCAATTCCAGTAAGATCGATCACAGGCGATTTCAGAGACGTGATCGTCCCCACGCCGTAACTCCCATCGATTGCCGTCCCCCAAGCATTCACACCACTTGCCGCAGTCGTCAGCCCACCTGCATTTGGCGTGCCTAACTCCCACACAGTATCGCCAGCCGCGTTCTCCACGGTCCAACCCTCTGGCCCATCCTCAAAATCTGCCGAAAGAAGGGCAGGAGGCGGAAGAACGGCAACTCGGAAATGGGCAGCAGCATCGGCAGGACGGGCATATTGGAAGCTGCGGGTGAACCCATCGGCGGCATCAACCAGCTCCTCCGTGTCCAGGCGGTCCCAATCGAGCAAATCGATGCTCTGTTCTAGCGCATGGCTCACTGAGGGATCTGGCGTGGAGAAATTAAGCGTCACATCGGCACCATCCATCCGAAACAGAGTGATCTCTGGGAGAACGAGCGGAGAACCCACCAAAGTCACGAAAGCCGTCTCACCATCAGCAGGCTTGCCTAACAACTGCCACGTATCTGTATCGCCATCGCCATCGAAGGCGCCCTTGGCAAGGTAGAGTTCACCGAAGTCGCCGCCTCCGCGCTCATACCACATAAACTCGATGTCATAGTCGCCTTTGGCCAACGTCACGACACCACGCGTGGAGCTGTTTCCAGTCGTCCCAGGATGCGCCATCGTGTTTGCATTGCCAGGATCAAGCTGCCCATTCCCTTGCACTCTACTAAACTCCGCTCCGAAGATGCGCAGAGCGAAGCCGTCATCCGTCTGGACCCCAAACGTATAGTCACCAGACTCCGGCACACGAATGGTCCCCTTGGCAAACTGAACGAAGTCTTCCCCAGACCACAAACCATCTTCGTCATCGACGACCTCGTCGGCATACGGATCGTCCTCCCCAAAGAGACCTGCACCACTACCATGATTGATGTAGGCATGAGTGATATCAAACGAAGCACCCTCCCAAGTGCCTGCCTCCACCGCTTGGATCGCATCGACAGCGTTGCCAAGATTCCCCATTGTCCCGCTGCCCCAGATATAGCGAACACCAAACTCGCCATCCACACCTACCGGACCGGGGAGAGGATCTTCTGGTAAAGCTGGAATCGGAACGTCAAAGGTTCCCTCAAAACTGACCGCCGCTCCAGCTTCATCAGAAGCTTGGATGACGTAGGCGTGCTGTGATCCCGAAACAAACGGAGGCGCGGGCGCGTACTCGATGCTCACCACACCATCAGCCTTCGAAACACTGGCCGCTACAGTTTGTCCATCCACTTGAAGCACGACAGAACCTTCATCGATCTCGCTCGAACCCGTGTCCGTGATTTCTAACAGAACTCGACTGCGACGTCCGACGATCTTCGACAGAACGGCACCCGTCGCGACCTCAATGTTATCAATCGCCCACCACCAGTCGTTCCCAGCGTCAAACATGCCAATCGTGATGACCATGCTTTGAGCCCCTTCAGGATTGTTCAAAGGCACGATGGCGCGTTCGTCTATGGCCTCTCCCTTAAAGTTAGGCGACCCAGGATCGGACAACCATTCGAAGAGTTCCACCGGTTCGCCACCGTCGAACGACACCACGGCATTGCCAGATTGATGATAGTTATCATCGAACTCCGGACGCCAACTAGAATCAAAACTCAGCACGGCTGTATTCGCTCCAAGGCCCACTAAGGAAATCGGCGGCAAGCTCATGAAAGAGTTGAATCCACCCTGTTCCTGCCCACCTGGCGACCCGAGGTCATCCCACTCATCTGGATCTGCGATCGCGACGGTTCCCTTGCCACTGAGCCACTCGGAACGCCGCTGATCCCCTGCCGCTTCGACCCACCAATCTTTGTCTGCAAAGGTCCACCCCTTCCACTCTGTCACGCCAATACCTTCTTCATCCGCCCCAAAGAGCATGCTGTTATCAATGTCCCATCCCTCGGGAGGCTCGTTCGTCCAGACCATCTCACCTTCCACTTCCTCATCGACGTTTGGTCCTAGTGTGAGTCCTTCAAAGTCTTCACGGTAGAGTGGGCCATCTGGTTCTGGCTCGGGCACCGTCGGTTGTTCCAAGTGATTGGACACCACGGTGAAACGCACCACCTTGGTTTCACCTCCGTTGTCAGCAAAGACGACGATGAACGAATCGCTCAAGGGATCATACTTCACATTGGTCCAGTTGGCATCATTGTTCGTGGCGTCTTCATTCTCAAGAAACGCATGGAAACCATTATTCAACTCGTTGCGCCCCGGGAGCACGGCACCGTCTGGGCCGAGCACGGTCAGTGCGTATCCATTAGGCAAGGGAGGATCCGCCGCGCTAGAGAGCACATGGTGGCCTACCACGATCACACCACTGTTGGGATCAGCAGCTAATTGCGGATGACGTTGTTGATAAGGGTCACTGCCCGTCGCTTCCAAGTATGGAATCTGATCACGCGTCGTTGTCAGCTCAAAGGTCGGCGCGTCGCCCACTTGAAAGTAGAAGATGTCCCCGCCGTTGGCCCCGTTGCTGTAATCAAGCGCGCCAATCAATTCATTCGTAAATGGATTCTCGATTGCGGCAGGATGCCCTTCGGCGACGCCTTCCAATCGATCACCACCGAGCACGACCTGATCGCCTAACTGAAGATTGCCATCGCCATCCGGCACAGGCTGAATCACGGACCCCGTGATGCGATCTAACAAGTCGTCAGCGCCATCGCCATCGGTGTTGACCAGGAAGACGAAGACATCGTTGTTGGGGAGGAAAAGCACATCGGGATCATCCTCGTCACCAATGGCTTGCAGACGGTCCAAACGCGTGAAGGTCGGAGTAAGGACATTCCCATCCTTGTCGAACATCGCACCCACAACTCCTTCTCCCTCGCCAGCGAAGTCGTGTTCGCCGACGACTAAGATATTCCCGTTATTCGTACTTACTGCGACCGCGACATCATCATAGCTAACAGTAGACTGACCATCATACACGAACGCCTGAGCGACTGGATCCTCGCCACCAGCCACACTGTTAGGATTCACAAACGCGATCAATGGCAAGTCCTGCCCATTGGGCCGGTAACCACGGGCTGCTGAAACCACGACGTACTGTTTCGAAACAGGATTGTATTTCACATCCACACGCTTAAGTTCTCCGTCAGGATTTCCAAGAATAACGAATGGATCGCGCGTTTGTTCTAACGTCCGTGGATCCATGAAAAATCCCACAACCGCCTGCTGCGAGTCCTCACCGGTAACCGGGTCCTTCAAGGCACCGTCCGTAGCCGTGGTCACAAAGAGGATCTCCGGCTCATCCGTATTGAACGCCATGTTCGCCTCTTTGGTCGCTATGGGATCACCACCGTCGAAGATCACATCCAAGAGAACCGGCGCACCGATCTCGACTTGAGCAGGAATGAAGCTGCCACTCGGTTTGTCATCAGCATTGTTAGGATCTGACCCAGCAGCCAACTCCGTACCGTCATCGAATCCGTCCGCATCCGAATCCGCGAGCAATGGCTTCGTGCCGTTAGCAATCTCATCACCGTCACTCAAGGTATCACCATCGGTATCGACCGAGCGAGGATTCGTGAGCTCCGTTTCCACTTCCACTTGATCACTCACCCCATCGCCGTCTGTATCAGCCACTCTGGGATCAGAACCTGCGGCAACCTCAACACCGTCATTCAAGCCATCCTCATCCGTGTCGGCTTTCGTGGGGTCGCTGTTACCAGCAAGCTCACTAGCGTTACTGAGCCCATCAGAGTCCTCATCCGCATCAGCGGCTTTACTCATGTCCCCAAAGATCTCCGTTTCCAGCACATCAGGCATGCCATCGTCGTCTGCATCCTGATCACCAATGATCAGACGCCCTCCCCCATCGAGGATCTGTTCGCCAGCCCCTAGCCCGTCAAAGAACGACCACGGATGCACGCCATCTGGCAACGGAGTCTCACCAAAGAAGGCTTGCCCAAAGGCGATGTCTTGGTCCAGCAAGAGCCGGCTTTCAGTTCCTTGAATGGTCAACGTGCCCGCAGGATTATTGTAGCGATAGTCGAAATCCAAAGTTCCTTCCGTGATGGTGACATTGCCACTACCCATCGATCCGGGCGTCACGGCATTGAGAGTCACATTGGAAACCGTCCACTCTCCCGCGTAGTCCGACCCGACGCCTAACAACGCAATGGTCGCCCGATCACCGGGCTCCACGCTCGCCCCTTGTGCCGTAAGACCGCCCGCGCCCGTGAGCCTGGAACGCACCTCCAGAGTTTGGGACGTACGCACCACAACGATGCTAGAATCTTCCGTCACCGTCAGGACCTCATTCAACCCTCCTACACCAACTGTGCGGCCAGCACCATGCGTGATGGCGCCTCCCGATAGCGTTAGATCAGCGATGCTAGCCGAGCCACCAAAGTGTCTCAGATCAAGGTTACCACCACTCTGAATCGCCAACGAAGCCCCCGGAAAGGCAGGACTGAAAGCACGTGGGCTTGTCAAATCCTGACCCGTGGCATCGACAACATAGCTCTTTCCCGAACTGGCAGCAGCACCGTCTGACCAGGCAACCGGGTCGTTCCAGGCTGCAAAGCGCCTAACTAACGAGACGTCTTGCGCCATGGACGTGCTAACGAGTCCAGCGAAACCGAGACTGGCCAGCACACGGGAGAGAGCGATGTGTGTACGATTCATAGTAGAGTGATGGAATGAGATGAAATGAGCGAATTATTCTTTCCGAATCCGGATGAGCTGCAGAGTACCAGCGCGATCAATGGAGGCACTTGTCTCTCCTGCAGCACCGGCAATTCCAGTTTCTGCATTCTGCCAAGCTTCGCCATCGGCGCTAGTTTCGACAGCGTAGGAAGAATCCGCTGCGCTTGTCCAGCTAACTTGGATCTGGTCTCCGCTGCTCTCAATGGACGTAACACGGAAGTCACCGCTCGGCTCTGGATCAGGCCCCGGATCAACCTCACCACCCACAACGAGAACGCCACCACCATCAATGACGTTGTCTTCGGTGAAGCCAAGGCCTATCAGATCATCGGCCGTGTAAGTGCCTTCAGGAAAGTCGAACCGATCACCGACACTCACCGCAGCAAAGGCCATGTCCTGATCCAGGACGAGTCTCACATCGCTACCGTCCGCGCCTATGACCAATGTCAGCTTCTGGGTCGGCATGTTCAAATTCGAGTCCGGATCAAGAGTGGCACCGATGAGAGTGATATCAGACTTTCCAAAGGCGTTGTTGCTGCCGGCACGAACGGTGATGCCTTCGACCTCCCAGCCACCAGTGAATCCACTATTGTCTCCTAACAAGGCTACAGTTCCTCCCTGTATCCCCTTCTGACGGAAAGGCGATGACTGGCTGAGGGAGAGCTTCTGGTCACCACTAATCGGGGCGATAATCTCAAACGTGCTGTTGTCTTGATCAAAGAAGACAAAGGAGGGTTCCACCACCGAGATACTACCGCCCAATCGCACGGTGCTACCGACCGTGCCGCCCTGAACAAGACGGCCATCTTTAAGGATAAGATCTGAGATCTGGGCAGCTCCCTGCACGAATAGCTGTGAGCCACTAAACAGTTCCAGTGAGGCTCCGCCAAAGTTCCCGTTACCATCAGCGGGAGTCCTCAAGTTAGGAGCAAAGCTTCCGTTAGCGAAATAAGTCTTTGTACTACTAGGCGCAGCTCCGTCCGACCACACTTCAGGGCTGTCCCAGCTCTGAACACCATTGTTCGATTTGAGCAACGCGACCGCCGTGGCTTCAGGCTTCGCGTTACCATCAGTAGCATCAGATCCGAAAGCGATCTCCGTACTATCACTCACACCATCATCATCAGTATCACCTTTGTTAGGATCAGTACCCTCTCTATTCTCTGAGAGATTGATCAGTTGATCATTGTCTGGATCGTCGAGAGCGCTAAACGCCGTCAGGTCGCCAAAGTTGGCAATTTCCCAGTCGTCGAGAAGACCATCACCGTCGGAATCCAGCGCTGGGTCGATGTTCTGGCCTGCTCGTCCAATCTCAAAGAGCAAGTTAATCTCATCTTCACTAAGGGCACCATTCCACATCGCGACTTGAGTGATCTGACCTGCGAAGCGAACGTCTTCATTGTCGTCAATGAAGGTGCCAATCTGGAACCCGAATGGCGCTGGATCGTAATCGATCGGTCCGGAGGCAGGTCGTGATTCAGCGAGGGCACCATTAAGATAAAGGCGTTGCTCCTCACCGTCGTAAGTGCCGACTATATAGGCCCACTCGCCAGGAACGCCTTCCGTTCTCAGGTAGGTCAACGCACCGTCACTATCTGTGGCAAGCGCGAAAGAGTAATCGCTTGGAGTACGCGTGTTGAGATAGAAGCCACCTTCATTGGCACCTGAGTCGAACAGTGTTCCCGCGATACCGGCCCACTCAGTGAACTCGTCAGGGTTCACCCAAGCCGCAATGGTTAGGCCAGCCACGGGACGAAGAGCATCGGACTTAGCGCGTTCGGCATCGTCTTCTTCACTGGTTCCAAAATCCACGTAGCCGTCTCCGGCAAACGCCAGCGCCCTGCCAAGGAAACTCCCATCTACCCACGAGTCGGCTGACAAATCTACTAGAGTGCCTGTAAGGTCAGCCCCATCGCTATTGGCAGTCGATTCCCCGGCGCCTTCTTCGAAGTCCCACTGCGCGAGTTTTGCGATGTTCCCTTGCGAGTAAACAACCGTTCTGGTGAGAGGAACACAGTCCACAGGACCGCCGATGACACGAAGCTCATAACTAAGAAGCACACTTTCACTAACATCGACTCCAGTGATGGTATCGACGTAAGTTGCTGCATCACCAGCGAGATCACCGACCACCATATTTCCATCTCGCCATACCTCGATCACGGCATCCTCAAGATTCGCTCCAGCGATCCAGCTCAGCGTTACGTTACCCGCTTCCAAGTCCACACTGGACGCCAAGGCGGTAGGACAGATAGGAACGGCAAGCGTCGTCACCAACACATTGTCGATTGCCCAGAACCAGTTGTTACCAGCATCAAACATGCCGAATGCGAGGACCATCTCCTTGGCACCTGCAGGGATAGACACCGAGACCACCTTCTTCTCATTTGTCTCGTTGTCCTGAGTAGATCCGGTGTCTAACCGGAGAAGTTCGTGAGCCTCGCCACCATCGAATTTCACCGTAACGTTCCCTGTTTGATTGCCCTCGGGACGCCAACTCGAATCAAAGACTAAGGACACATTCCCTCCGGCTTCGGCTACCACATCGATTGCTGGAGAGATAAGATAGGATTCAAACGTTCCCACTCCGGCCGGACCGCCGACATCGTCCCACTCGTCAGGATCAGCGATCGCTGCTGCCCCGCTAGCATTGAGGAATTCCGAGCGTCTCTGATCATCTACTTGAGCCCAGAAGACCGGATCGGCAAATGTCCAGCCGCGCCACTCCGTCGTTCCTAGCACTTCATCATCCTCCATAGGCATCTTAGAGTTATCCACCGTCCAACCCGCGGGAGGCTCCGCCGTCCAATCCATATCCTCTCCCAATCCTGGCTCATCTACAGCCGCGCCCAGAACCACACTATCAAAGCTCTCTTCAAAAAGCGAGCGCTGCGCTGCGCCAGTGGAATAGACCACCTCCTGACTCAATACTTCGGCGTCAATTCCATCCGCCTTCACTCTAAGACCGTAGGTATAAGCAATGCGACCTTCGGCGTCATTTCCCGGTGGGTTCGAGTCTACATATTCAGTCGCATCGACAGGCAATTCCGCGATGACCGCATCATCACGCAGGACTTCCAGAGTGCCCGCAATGTTAGAAGCGGGCTGCCAGCTCAAGGTAACGGTCTTTTGCAAGACATCGCCTGTTCCGGTCAGCCCGGAAGGCAACACTGGATCTGCAGACGGCAAGATGGAGACGTTGTCGATCGCCCAGAACCAGTTGTTGCCCGCATCGAACATACCGAAACTCACGGCCATCATTTGTGCGCCAGCAGGCACAGAGAATGCGACCGTCTTGCTCTCGTTCAACATGTCAGTAGAGGTCGCCGTGTCCAACCGGAAGATCTCCGTGGATTCACCGCCGTCGAAGGCCACCGTCACATTGCCCACTTGGTTACCCTCAGGACGCCAGCTAAAATCGAATACCAACGAAGCAGAACTCCCAGCAGCACTCGAGATATCGATGTCAGGAGAAATCAGATAGGACTCGAAGTTGCCGACACCAGCAGGGCTTCCCACGTCATCCCATTCGTCTGGATCCGCAACAGCAGCCGCTCCACTGGCATTGGCAAACTCAGAACGCCGCTGATCTCCCGCCGCTTCAGCCCACCATGCGGAATCCGCAAACGTCCAGCCTCGCCACTCCGTTGTTCCGATCAATTCGCCATCGAGCATAGGCATCTTGGAGTTATCCACGGTCCAACCTGCGGGAGGCTCCGCCGTCCAAGCGGCATCACTCTCGACACCTTCATCAACGTTTGGCCCAAGCGTGACGCTGTCAAAGCTCTCTTCAAACAGGGCTTGGCCATGCAAAGGCAGCGTCAAAAACGCTAACGCAAGGCAGGCACCGGTGGGAGTTAAGTATTTGGTAATTTGCATGAGATCGGGGTAGTTGCTTCAATTGGAATCCACAGCTGGATCGGTGGTTGGGGTAGTTTCTTTGGGTAAAGGATCTGTCACTTGAAAGGTGGTTCGCTAGTTTCCTTCAGTCACCAGCGAGAACTGCAGGCGGAAATAGAGTTGGGAATTCCCGGGCTTTGGCTGCCAGTAAAGATGATGGGTCCCGTCGCTCAGATAGTCTGTCTGGAGAATCTCCCCCTGACTAGGCACAAGTTGCCAACTGTCTCGAAGATCTTCACTCATCTCAAGAACGGATCGCGCCCCGCCAGCTTGGTAGTTGCTAATGGGATCCCCATAGCCACCCGTTCGCTGAGTGATGATCAAGACAGGCTCTCCTCCTTCCGCGCGACCGACGCGAAGGCTAGGGGTCCCATCTACAATTCGAAGATCAGAGCCCAGGGCAAATTCTTCAAGATTCGTGCGACCATCCCCATCCGGGTCAGAATCCCAAAGTCCAACGTTCGGACCAAAGCGTTCTTCAAAGTTGAATTCGCGCTCTCGCCACTGGCTCGGACCGGCACGTTCATCATGCAAGGATTTCCATTCGGACGCTGTCAGGCTGCGTCGCCAAATGCGCACGTCATCAAGTTCAGCGGCAAGCTTTGCCAGGCCCAGCGAATCGCTGCCCAACGATAGCGGCCCAGAACCGTCGCTCGACTTCAGCTGATCAATGTCAGACGAACCCACAAACTGCCCATCTATGTATAGCCTCGAGGACTGGAGGCGGTCGACACTCAACCCTATGTGGTGCCAATCGCCTCCAGCCACTACCCTGGGCGCGGAACTCAGTGTCACCTGGCGAACCCCATCACCAAGGTTCCAGCGCAAACCGCGCTCTTCGGTCAAAGAAAGTAGCCAGCCCTCACGATCACTTTTGCCAGCGGGTTTGTTGCCGATCACAACTCCTTCGCTGACACTCACAGAACGTAGCCATAAGCTGATGCTAAAATGAGTGAACCGGTCAAACGTAAGAGACTCCGTTAGGTCGGCCGTAATCGCACCCGTCCCAAACTGCATGCCCTGTCCTCCAAAGGCACCCGTGACCACGGGAATGTCTCCAGAAGAAATACCCGTATTGCCCATGCCACTAACATCATCTGCATCGCCATCGAGCGGCCAGTGAAGGACGAGTGAATCCTCTAGAGACTTCGGAAGATCCATTTCGAAACGCAGGGGCTCGATTGGTTTCGTAGCCCCCTCCACTTCGAGTGTGTAGACAAGCTGCAAGGCTAAGAAGACCGGCGGGATCGCATCCACGTACTGGGTGACACCTAGAGGGAGCTCAGCGATGACACGGCCATTGCGTTTTAGAACCAGTTGCTCCGCCTCTAAATCGATTGGTGCCGACCAACTGACCACGAGATCGCGCCCCACTCCGGCAGTCACGCCTAGCTCAGAAGGAGGATACGGCGGCAGACCAAAGGCTGGCTCGTCCCATCCCCAAGAATCATCGACCGGCCGCCCAAGATACTCAACGACCGTCGCCGGAACCGCCGTATGTCCTGGCTTCAAGTCAGAGGCAACGCGAGAAGTATCATCGCCGCTCACGAGAAAGAAGATCGTTCGCTCGTCCACCGACTGGCCTCCATGGGAACTGCCAAGCCCACCATGATCGGTCGTCACAATGAACAACCATTGTTCCAGGTCACGATTCGGTCGAGCGTCGATCGCATCTAACACATCGCCGATGAGAGCATCCACACTACTGATAGAACTCAGGTAAGGGGCGATGGTGGCGCCGTACCCACTACCATGCCCAGCTCCATCGATTTGATCAAAGTGCAAGAAGAGCACATCTGGATCCTCGGTCTCAAGATGCGTCACAGCATTGTCCCGAACCCAGCGATCTCGAGCAATGACTGAACTTCCCTGCGCCTTTCTACGGTAATCCGTGTGGGCATCGACTGGTCCAACAATCGACGTATCGATCGGATTCCAACTCACAATCGATGAGAGATAGGATCCTGGCTCGATCTCTTTCAGGCGTTGGAAGAAATGCGGATAAAGGTCATAGTGATCGCCCGTGAAATCATTGTTGCTGATTCCATGCTTATCAATCCAAACGCCCGTGAGTATGCTAGACCAGCCTGGCCCACTCGATGTGGCTTGTTGTGAAACCTCACCTCGAACGCCTCCGGCAAAGGCTTCGAACGTCGAGACGCCACTGGCGATCAATTCATGAAGACGCGGTGCGTCGGCAACTAAGAGAGCATCGGGTCGGCAACCATCAATCCCAACCACCAACACATGACGATCCTGAAAAACACTGGCGCCATGGCTCGAGACCACTCCACACACCACCATCACCAAGACGAGGAGAAGAGAAGACGATATACTGGAGGCCATGATCATAGTCCGAGCATGGCAGAGATTATTGAAAGTTTACATCCCCGAAACAACACGCCGAAACGCTAATTGAGCTGGCAATTTGGATCGTTCGCAGTTTACGATCCAGTCACTTCCAACGGGATGAACACTCACACATCACCACCAGTCATCGGTATCCGGACAGCAACTTGGGCTCACTACACCCAGGACATCTATCGCGGTATCCTGCAATACCGACGGCTGCATCAGACATGGCAGATCCAGACACCAATCGATTCTACAAACGAAATTGAGCCTGTTCGGATCAATCGATTCTGGAGGGGAGATGGCCTCATTGCCTTTCGCCTGTCGACCGCTGAGATGCGCGCCTTTCGGAGCCGCGGAACGGCAGTCGTCAGCATTAGCAGTGAGTCCGCGCAGCATGACATTCCACTAGTAATGCCTGACTACGAAGAGTCTGGCCGGATCGTTGCACGACACTTCTTGTCGCTCGGCCTGCGAAACCTCGCCTTCTGGGGTGACCCTTCACGGCGCTATTCTAGGGCGAGAGGAAGAGGCTTTGCCCAAGAACTCGGCCTTGCCGATATCGCCTGCCATCAGATCGGCGTTGAAGTTGGTCGACTAGGCAAGCTGGCAGAACGCTGGAAATTGCTGCGTCGATTCATGGACCCACAATTGAAGGCTCTTCCCAAGCCAATCGGAATTCTAGCGAAAGATGACATTGCTGCAGCCACCCTGATTCATGCCTGCCAGCGCCTGGGATTTAGAGTCCCTGATGACGTTGCCATCGCTGGCGTCAACAACGACGAGTTGTTCTGTTACACCACATCTCCACCTCTCACCGCCGTGCGCTATCCAGGCGAAGCCATCGGATTTCGAGCTGCTGCGATTCTTGATCGGCTCATGCAAGGCGAGACCGACATTCCCCATGAGACCATCATTCCCGTCAGCGGCCTCGTTGAGCGAGAATCCACAGATATCCTTCACATCGCTGATCCAATCGTCGCCACTGCTCTGCGACGCATCCGGAGAGATGGGCCCACCTACCCGATTCAGGTCAACGAACTCGTTGCGGAAAGCTCTCTTTCCCGAGCAGCTTTCAAACGACGTTTTGTGCAGACGCTCGGCTACGCCCCAAAAGCCGAGATCAAGCGGGTCCGCCTTGCTTCCTTAGAAGATCTTCTTCGCACCACCGAGTGGCCGGTCAAACAAATCGCTAGTCACATGGGCTTCGAGTCCATGGAGGAACTAGGTCGGTTCATGCGCCGGGAGACCGGCACAACCGCAACTGCCTACCGAACAACGTTTCGATCATAAGACCCAAATTGCTAGCTAATTTGGCAATTTCGTCCATTGCCCAGATGGTGGGAGTCGTTTAAAAACTTCAAATGAGTAGAGATAACGTGACGGCGTTTGAGGTAAATGGCAGGACTTACCAGCTACCGCCTCAACCAGTGGTAGTGATCTGCATTGATGGATGTGCGGACGAGTATTTGTCGGCGTCCATGGCTCAGGGGCGCATGCCTCGAACATTGGAGCTGAGTCGCCAGGGGCATCGGGGCATGGTGCGTGGAGCGCTGCCCTCTTTCACCAATGTAAACAACGCCGCCATTGTCACAGGGATGCCACCATCAGTGACGGGGATCTGTGGAAACTTCTTTCTCAATCCAGACACAGGCGAAGAGGTGATGATGAATTCACCAGAGTTCCTTCGTTGCCCGACGATTCTGACGACCGCGGCGAAAGCTGGAAGGAAGGTCGCTTTCATCACGGCGAAGGAAAAGTTGCGTACGGTGTTAGGCGACGGCGTGGTTCAGTTAGGCGGCATGGCTTTCTCCAGCGAGAAAGTGGATGAAGCTCGCGCCGAAACCCATGGCGTCGACGATGCCGAGAGCATCATTGGCAAGCCCAAGCCCGAGATCTACTCGGGTGATGCTTCCGTGTATGTCCTCGAAGCCGGCGCCGCGCTCGTCGAGCAAGGAAAGGCCGATTTCCTCTACCTTTCCCTAACAGACTTCATGCAGCACAAGTATGCGCCGGAAGAGGAAGAATCCTTGGCTTTTTACCAAGCACTCGATGACCAGATCGGACTTTTGCTAGATCTGAACTGCGTCATCGGAATCACAGCGGATCACGGCATGAACGCCAAGAACAAGGACGATGGTTCGCCCAATGTGATCTACGTCGAGAATGTCCTCAAAGAGAAGTTCGGCCAAGGCCTGCGTGTCATTTGCCCGATAACCGACCCTTATGTGGTTCATCACGGAGCGCTTGGGGCCTTGGTCATGGTGCATCTGGATAACCTTGAGCAGCAAGCAGCGATCGCAGACTATCTCATGCGTCTAGATGGCATCACCGAAGTGTATGACCGCGCCTTGTCTGCAAAGAAGTTAGAGTTGGCCGAGGATCGCATCGGAGATCTCACCGTCTTGTGTGGGAGAAACGTGGTCGTCGGTCGCACTCCTGCCGATCACGATTTGAGTGTTCTTAAGGGAGGGCTTCGATCGCATGGTGGGCGCTATGAAGAAATGGTCCCCATGCTGCTCTCAAGGCCTTTGAATGAGTCTTACACCGCGAAAGCCGTCGGTGATCCACGCAACTTCGACATCTTCGACTTCACCTGCAATGGCGCTTAACCTTACCTCCTATGTGGCTGGCAAGCCGGTGGCATCCGAGCGCAAGCTCGAGGTCTTCTATCCGTATGACGGTTCACTCTCGGGAACAGTCGCCTGCGCAAGCGCGAAGGATCTAGAACAAGCGATCTCTATCGGCGCAGGCCAACACGAACCCCTGACACGCTTCCAAAGGGCCGACATTCTACGCAAAGCACGCACTTTACTGGAAGAACGTCGCGAAGAGTTCGCGCACTTAATTCGATCAGAAGCAGGTTTGTGTATACGTGAGTCTACTTACGAAGTCGGACGCACACTCGATGTCTTGGAGTTCGCCGCCATGGAAGCGCTACGCGATGACGGCCAGGTTTTCTCTTGTGATCTCACCGCCCAAGGAAAAGCTCGCAAGATCTTCACCCTGCGCGAGCCCGTGAAGTTGGTCGCCGCGATCACGCCCTTCAATCATCCACTCAATCAAGTGGCCCACAAATTGGCACCTGCCATCGCCAGCGGTGCGCCCCTGATTCTCAAGCCCTCGGACAAGACACCACTCACCGCCATTCGATTTACGGAGCTACTCTATGAAGCCGGTTTGCCAGCCTCGATGCTCAGCGTCTTGTTAGGCGACCTCGACGAAGTCATCACTCCGCTAATACAGGACGAACGTGTCGAGATGATCGCCTTTACGGGAAGCGTTCCGATTGGCAAACACATCGCGGCCACAGCAGGCTACAAGAAGCTTTGCCTCGAGCTCGGAGGAAATTCACCTCTCATTGTACTAGAAGATGCTAACCTCGATCTTGCCGTCACGTTGGCTGCGGAAGGTTGTTTCCGGAATTCTGGGCAACGTTGCACCGCAGTGAAAAGGCTACTCATTCATGAACGCATCCTTGAAACCTTCACGGAACACTTCGTGGAACGTGCGAAAGAGTATCTTTGTGGTGACCCTGCGAGTCCAGATACCCGCGTCGGCACCGTGATCGACGAAGCTGCCGCATCTCGTCTCGATGCCGTTGTGAAAGCAGCCGTCGAGGATGGTGGCAAGGTTTTGTTAGGCGGCAACTATGAAGGCGGAGCAAGCTATCCTCCAACCGTGATCAGCAACGTCCAGCGCCACTCAACGATGGTTGTTGAAGAATCTTTCGGCCCTCTAGCTCCTATCATTTCCATACGCGATATCGACGATGCAATCGAGCTAGCCAATGGCACCGCTTACGGCCTCTCCTCTGGCATAATGACGAACAGTATGGAACACGCTCTCAAAGCTGTGAAAGAGATCCGCACCGGAACAGTAAACGTGAATGAAGTGCCAGGCTACCGGATTGAGAGTTCTCCATTCGGTGGCGTGAAGGATTCTGGCCTCGGCATCAAAGAGGGCGTGATCGAGGCAATGAAATACATGACCAACACCAAGACCTTTTCCCTTCCATGGTAATCGAAGACGAGAATCCCTACCTGCTACTAACACCAGGACCACTCAGTACTACACCAACGGTCAAACGCGTCATGATGCGTGACTGGTGCACCTGGGACGACGACTACAACGTAGACGTCGTTCAGGTCATTCGGAAACAGCTCGTCGAACTGGCTGGCGGCTCACCCGATACCCACACGGCCGTGCTCATGCAAGGAAGCGGCACCTTCAGTGTGGAGTCTGCCATTGGCAGTGTGATTCCCGAGGACGGCAAGCTCTTGGTTCTCGCCAATGGCGCCTATGGTCAGCGTCTAGCAAAGATAGCCGCGCGCTTAAAGATCGCGTTGGTCGTTGAGGACAGTGGTGACTTGAGCCCGCCGGACCCGGTGAAGCTAGAGCAAACCCTCGCCGATGATCCCACTATCACACACGTCGCGTTGGTCCATGGGGAAACTACAACAGGCATGCTGAATCCGTTAGACAAGATTGCTCCTGTGGTGAAAGCAGCGGGACGTGTTCTCATCGTTGATGCCATGTGCACCTTCGGTGGTGTGCCTCTCAATGTGAATCAGCTAGAGATCGACTTCGTCATCAGCAGCGCCAACAAGTGCATTCAAGGTGTACCCGGCTTTGGCTTCATTGTGGCCAAACGCACCGTCCTAGAGGCAACCGCAGGCTGGGCGCGCTCACTATCGCTCGACCTCTTCGATCAATGGAAAACCATGGAGGCCGGCAACGGCGGCAAATGGCGTTACACCTCGCCTACCCATACGGTCCGAGCGTTCGCTCAAGCCTTGAAAGAACTCGAGAAAGAAGGCGGCATCGCGGCACGCTGTGCTCGCTACACGGAGAGCCAGCACGTCCTGTCAGAAGGCATGGCCGAACTCGGTTTCCCAAGCCTCCTCCCCAAGGACGTGCAATCCCCCATCATCACTGCATTCCCGTTTCCAACTGACCCAGGCTTTGAGTTCAAGCAATTCTACGAAGAACTCAAAGAACGCGGCTTCGTCATCTATCCTGGCAAAGTCTCTGATCGCGACACCTTCCGAATCGGAACCATCGGCAATGTGAACGCCGATGATATCAGGCGTTTGTTAACCGCCATCAAAGAGACCAAGAGGTAGGTAGAAACAAACTCAAACAGGCGCTACTTATGGTGTAGTGTGGCCTTCCAGGCCGCGACTTGAGCAAGATGCCCGAGCCACATTCAGCCAGGATCTATCAAAGTAGAACAATGCTTCTTCAATAAATGGACATCTCCGCCACTCAGGCTCGCCACACCATGCAATGCTGGTCCGCTCAGGCTGGCTACGCGCCGATTGCTGTCGCTAAGACCGAAGGCTGCTGGATCCACACAAAGGACGGACGCAAGATCTTCGACCTGCGCAGCGCGCACGAGTGCATCAATCTAGGCTTCAATCACCCGAAAGTCCTCGCAGCCATGCGGGCTCAGATGGACCAGGTTCTCTACGTCACCGACGACTTCGCCACCGAGCCAACGGCTCGACTCTCCCAAAGACTGGCGGAACTCACACCGGGCTCTCCCAATAAGAAAGTCTATTTCTCTCAAAGCGGCGCTGCAGCCGTCGAAGGAGCGATCAAAGCCGCGCGTCTCTATCAATACAATCGCGTCTTCCACGATGGTGGCACCGTCGATGCGCCCTCGCAGTATCCGTATCCTTACAAGGTCATTTCCCGCTACAATTCCTGGCACGGCTCTTCTTCAGGAGCCGCCTCTGCCAGCGGCGATCCAAGGCGGTGGTTTCAAGAACCCCTAACGGTTCCCGGCGTCGTTTTGGCGCCCGATGCGAATCCCTATCGCCCCCACTTTGAGTCGGTCGAACAGCATCTAAACTATCTCAATCACATCATCGAACAAGAAGGCGGCCGGAACAAGGTCGCTGCTTTTCTGCTAGAACCGATCGTCGGCAGCAATGGCATCATTGTCCCGCCCGATGGCTACCTGGAAGGCGTGCGAGCCCTCTGTGATCGATGGGACTTGCTGCTCATTGTCGATGAAACCATGACCGGCATGGGGCGCACTGGGAAATTTCTCGCCATCGAACACTGGAATGTCGAGCCGGACATCATCATCATGGGCAAGGCACTCGGAGTCTACTGTCCGCTCGCCGCCACGATTTTTACCGAGAAAGTCGCGCAGTCCTTTGACCATCATCTCTTCGGTCATGGCCAAAGTTATTCTGGCCACTCACTGGCCTGTGCTGCCGCCCTGGCATCCCTCGAAGTACTCCATGAGGACGGACTTCTTACGCAGTCTGCAGACCTAGGTGCCCAGTTAGGTGAGCGCCTACGCACCCTGGGTCAGAAGCACGCCTGTGTGGGTAACGTCCGTGGGATGGGGCTCTTCTGGACCATGGAACTCGTCGCAGATCAGTCGACCAAGGAGCCTCTGCGCAAAGCAACCGAGAAGTACGAGGAGACGATCGTGAAACAGGTCTCCGACTTCTTGTTCCAGGAACGCCAAGTTTATGTGCCCTCAGACAAGTTTGGGCTTTGGATGGTGCCTCCATTGATTGTAAATGAAGAGGAAATCGAGTTTCTCCTAGCCGCCATCGAAGATGCTTTGGCGCTAGCTGATTCCCTCCTCACGAACTGAATCCATAGGCCATGTCCCAATCTTCCAGCAGACTGACCCAACGCCTAACCACGGCTCCAGCCTGGGCCTTCTCCGCCTATGCGATCTTGGCGGCCTTCACGACTTACTTCTGCATGTACGGCTTTCGCAAAGGCTTTGCCGCTGGGAGCTACGACGAGCAAACGGCAGGTTTCTTTGGCAGCGTCTTCGCGTTGAAGTCAGCCCTGGTGATCAGCCAGTTGATCGGGTATGCACTGTCCAAGTTCATTGGAATCAAGGTGAACTCCGAGATGCCCAAAGCACGCCGTGCCTTGGCTTTGGTCAGTTGCATCGTAGTCGCGGAACTCGCGTTGCTTGCCTTTGCCGTATTGCCTCCGTCGGGGAAAGTCATCGCCATGTTCTTCAATGGCCTTCCGTTAGGCATGGTCTGGGGAATGGTCTTCAGCTTTCTCGAGGGACGACGTCTCACCGAACTGTTAGGAGCGGGTCTTTGCTGTTCCTTTATCATTGCCAGTGGCTATGCCAAGACCGTGGGCAAGTTGCTCATGGAGTCGGGAACACCCGAAGCCTGGATGCCATTCACGACCGGACTGTGCTTTCTCCCGATCTTTCTCCTCGCCGTCTGGATGTTGTGTCAGTTACCCGATCCTACTCCCGAGGATGAAAGCTCCCGCGTGGTGCGAGCTCCAATGGATAGGGAAGCTCGATGGCGCTTTGTAAGAACCTTTCTTCCAGGCTTGGTTGCTGGATTCATCGCCTACACCTGCCTCACGATCTTCAGAGACTATCGAGACAACTTCGCCCTCGAAATTCTGGAAGAAACAGGCGCGATGAGCAGCGCGAATGTCTTTACCAAGACCGAACTACCGATCGCCTTTGGAGTCGTTTTGATCGTGGCACTCCTGTTCCTGGTGAAAGACAATCGACGCGGTTTCTTCCTCACCCATCTTTGCGCGCTCACAGGAACCCTGATGCTTGGCGGGTCCACGTTGATGTTCAATGCGGGCCACCTTGGTGGCTTTGGATGGATGGTGGCCAGCGGCTTCGGTGCCTTCCTTGCCTACGTCCCGTTCAATTGCATCTTCTATGATCGCATGATTGCCGCCGTTGGCACGGTCGCGACAGCCGTCTTCTGCATCATGTTCGCAGACGCCCTTGGCTATACCGGCACCATAGGCGTCATGATCTACGAACAAATCATCGGCGGACCAGAGGGAGCGAAGCTCGGCTTCTTCCGCAACCTCACCTACGCAACATCGATCATCGGCAGCGTGTGTATCTTGACCAGTTGGTACTGTTTCCGAACAAAGATCAAAGACTAACGCATGTTTCAATCTGAAGGCGAATCCAACCTCAGTTCCCAGCGTCAAGCCTGGAACGCCGAACATCTTGATGACAAGACACGCGCGTTGCTTGAAGAAGACGCCAAGGTCTTTCTGCATCAGTCGCTGTCGACGCCTTGCCTCACCGCATTGGCCGAAACCAATGGCAGTTACCTAACAGATCTTCAGGGCAAACGGTATCTCGATTTCCATGGCAATGCCGTCCACCAGGTCGGCTATGGGCACCCCAAAGTCATTGCCGCGATTAAGGATCAGTTGGACACGATGCCGTTCTGTCCACGTCGATTCACCAATGAACCAGCAGTCGCCTTGGCCAAGCGCCTAACCGAACTCGCACCTGGCGACTTGAACAAGTTGCTCTTTGCTCCCGGCGGCACCGGCGCGATTGGCATGGCTCTGAAGTTAGCACGAGCAGTGACCGGCAAATTCAAGACGATCTCGTTGTGGGAGTCCTTTCACGGCGCTTCGTTGGACGCCATCAGCATCGGCGGCGAAGCACTCTTCCGCAAGAGCGCAGGCCCGTTGCTCCCCGGAACGGAGCACGTGCCACCACCTGATCCACTGGAAGGACCTTGGCCCGAGATGGACCCAGAGGAATGGGCCAACATGAGTGCGCGGTATGTCGAGTATGTGTTGGAACGCGAAGGCGGCGATGTTAGTGCCGTGATCGCAGAAACGATTCGCTGGACACCCTTCGTGCCGCCAAAGTCCTATTGGAAACAAGTCCGCGCCGCATGCGACAAGCACGGCGCTCTGCTGATCCTCGATGAGATTCCAAGCGGACTCGGCCGAACGGGGAAGATGTTTGTCTGCGAACATTTCGACATCGTGCCTGACATCCTCGTGATCGGCAAAGGACTGGGAGGAGGCGTGTTTCCGTTAGCTGCCATGATCGCACGAGAAGGATTCGACGTCGCCGCAGACCAGGCCTTGGGTCACTACACTCACGAGAAGAGTCCCGTCGCGTGTGCTGCGGCCCTTGCCACCTTAGACATCATTGAAGAAGAAGACCTCCTCGCCAAGACAATCGCTCTTGGCGAATACGTGAGAGAACGCCTCACCCATCTTCAGAAGAGTCATCCCATCATTCGCGAAGTACGTGGGATTGGACTCGTGATCGGGCTCGTGCTTCGAAACGCAGATGGTTCACGCGCCAACGAAACTGCAGAGAAGATCCTCTACGATGCTCTCGGCAAAGGCTTGAGTTTTAAGATCACCATGGGATCAATACTCACCTTGACGCCACCATTGACGATATCGAAATCAGAGATGAACGACGCTTTGGCAATCTTGGAATCCTGTTTCGCCAGCTTATGAGAATCAATCCGTACACCGGCGCACCGCTCCCCCCATTCGAAACCACGGATGCGAATTCGCAGATCATTACTTTAAAAGACCAGCAAGCTGCCTGGAAACGCGTTCCGATCGAGGAACGCTGCCAGAGGCTTCTTCAAGCTCTCGATTACTTTGACAGCCAACGAGACGCCATCGCTGTGGACATTTCTCAGGAAATGGGACGCCCGCTCAAACAAGCACGTGGCGAAATCGACGGCCTCTTGGAACGCGGGCGTTACTTAGTGTCCATCGCTGCCGAAACCTTGAAGCCGGAGTGTCTCGGCAAGCAAGACGGTTTTGAGAAAGCGATCATTCATGAGCCACTAGGCGTGGTCTTTATCATCTCTGCCTGGAACTACCCACTACTCATCACGATCAACGGTGTCATGGCCTCGTTGCTTGCAGGGAACACCGTCCTTCTGAAACACGCGACGCAGACGCTCTCCATCGGCGCCCATTTCGCCAAGGCCTTTGGCGACCTCGTCGAGCACGCTGTGATCGATCATGCCACCGCAGGACAGCTCATGGAAACGCGAGTGGTCGACCATGTGATCTTCACAGGCTCTGTCGAAGCCGGTCGAACCGTTTACCAACACGCAGCGAAGGGCTTGTTAGACTGTCAGCTCGAACTAGGCGGTAAGGACGGCGCCTATGTGGCGGCAGATACAGATCCGAAGATCGCAGCCGAGTCTCTAGTGGACGGCGCCATGTACAATTCAGGGCAATCCTGCTGCGGCGTCGAACGCGTCTATGTCCACGAGGCAGTCTATGAGGCCTTTGTCGATCATTGCGCCAATCTCCTCGACGCCTATGTGCTCGGAGATCCCCGCAGCGACAACACGACCTTAGGACCGCTCGCCCAAGCATCGAATGCCACGCTCATGACCGATCAGATCAATGACGCGGTTGCCAAAGGGGCCGAGGTCATACGAGGCGGTCAGGCTCGTGTCATCGGAAAAGGAACCTTCTTCGAGCCCACCTTATTGACCAAGATCACACATGACATGGACGTCATGACCATCGAGAACTTCGGGCCCATCCTTCCCGTCATGAAGGTAGCCAATGACGATGAAGCCCTTTCACTGATCAACGATTCAAGCTACGGACTCACATCTATCATCTTCACTACAAGCCAAGATCGCGCAGAGCGATTCTGTGAGGGAGCAAATACCGGCACGGTCTTCATGAATCGCTGCGACTACCTCGACCCCGCATTACCCTGGACTGGAGTCAACGAAAGCGGTGTCGGTTCGAGCCTATCTAAATACGGCCTTCTCGGCGTCACCCGACGCAAATCAAAACACTTCCGACTATCATGAGCATACGCGGCATTACTTTCGACCTCTGGGACACCCTCGTTCACGATGATTCTGACGAACGGCATCGTGCCGCCAAAGGCCTGCGTTCCAAACGCGACGAGCGCCGGCATCTCGTCTGGGAAGCCCTCAATGCGGATGCGCCCATTGAACTCGGTGCCGTCGTGTTGGCTTACGACGCAATTGATGCCGCTTTCAACAAGGTATGGAAAGAGCACCACATCACCTGGCCCATCGCCGAGCGTCTTGAGGTCATCGTCAGAGGACTAGACCGCCCGCGTCCTAAGGCTTGGGAGGCCCTCGTGCACGCCACCTCTATCATGGAAGTCGAGATGCCTCCCGATATCATCGAGAACTGCTTAAAGACACTTCAGGTCCTATCAAAAGATTATCAACTCGCCATCGTGTCTGATGCCATCGTCACCCCAGGATTGGAACTCCGCCGCTTGCTCGGAAACCATCAGATTGTGGAGTACTTCTCCGCATTCGCATTCTCCGATGAAGTCGGCCACTCCAAGCCACATCCAGACTTGTTCACCACCGTGCTCGACGAAATGACACTCTCTCCAAACGAAGTCGTTCACATCGGTGATCGGGATCACAATGACATCAAAGGAGCCCAAGCCATGGGCATGAAAGCCATCCTGTTTACCGCCACCCGCGATGTCGATGCCGCGACCACATCGGCTGACGCTATTTGCAACTCTTATGCCAGTCTCCTCGAAACCATCCAAAGCTTGAATTCATGAATCTGCGATTCCTCATCATCGACGGTTATACCAAAGCTGCCCGTGAAGATCTCACTGCTGGCGGTGCCTCCATTGCCGCCAATCTCTATTCAGCCATGCTAGAGCGGTGGAGCCCGGTTTCCGTTTCGTGCGACAAGCTCTACCCATCGGACCCTGACAGAAACATGCCAAGTCCAGAGAAGTTATCAAATTACGACGGCGTGACCTGGACCGGTTGCAGTCTCGGCTGCAATGATGACAGTGCCGAAGTTGGCGATCAGATTCAACTTCAACGTAATGTCTACGAAACAGGCGTGCCCAGCTTTGGCAGTTGCTGGGCAGCACAGATCGCGGTCGTCGCAGCAGGCGGACACGTAAGCGTGAATCCCAAGGGCCGCGAAATGGGCATCTCACGAAAGATCGGTCTCACGAACGAGGGCTTGGGCCATCCCATGCACGAAGGACGCCGCGCGATCTTCGATGCCGTCACCTCACACGATGACGAGATCACCCAACTCCCTCCTGGAGGACTCAATCTGTCAGGGAATGCCTTCTCCGCAGTCCAATCAGTTTGCGTCACTCATGGAAACGGCACGTTCTGGGGACTTCAGTATCACCCCGAATTTGACCTTCACGAGCTGGCCAGGCTCACCTTCTGTCGAATCGAAAAGCTCACACGCAAAGGCTTCTTTCAATCTCGCGATCAAGCGCTCGCCTACGTCGACGATCTCGAGCAACTCCATCAAGACCCTACTCGCAAAGACCTCGCTTGGAAACTCGGCATCGATGACGATATCATGAACGACACCGTCCGTTGCACCGAAGTGCGCAACTGGATTCAGAAAATGGTCATTCCCACGAAACTAGCAAACGCATCCTCATGAGACTCGCAAACAAAGTCGCCCTCGTCACTGGAGCCGCCAGCGGCATTGGCAAAGAAACCGCAGAACTCTTCGTCAAAGAAGGAGCCTCCGTCGTTCTAACAGACGTCAACGACACCGATGGTGAAGCCGTTGCCAACACTCTTGGAGACACCGCCACCTACATTCATGCCGATGTTTCCAAAGACGCCGATTGCCAAGCGATGATCGCCCATGCCGAAAGCACCTTTGGCAAATTGGACATCTTGTTCAATAACGCCGGCATCATGCACAGCGATGACGGCGATTCCGAAAGCACCGATGAATCCGTTTGGGACCTGACCATGAATATCAATCTCAAGGGCGTCTTCCTAGGCTGTAAACACGGCATCCCCGCCCTCAAACGCGCCGGCGGCGGCTCGATCATCAACACCGCGTCGTTTGTCGCTCTGCTAGGCGCAGCCACGCCCCAACTTGCCTACACCGCGTCCAAAGGTGGCGTCCTCGCCATGAGCCGAGAGCTCGCCGTGATCCACGCCCGGGAGGGCATCCGCGTCAATGCGCTCTGCCCAGGCCCACTGCGCACCGAACTTCTCATGAAGTTCCTCGATACCGAAGAGAAGAAACAGCGCCGCCTCGTCCACGTGCCCATGGGCCGCTTCGGGGAAGCTCGCGAAATGGCCCAAGCAGCGCTCTACCTCGCCAGCGATGAGTCTAGCTTTGTCACCGGCACGGAATTCACCGTCGACGGCGGCATCACCGCCGCCTACGTGACACCGGAGTAGCTCATCGGGATCAACGAAACACGCCCGAACATACGTCGATCACCAATTCCTGTGACGTCAGGACACTTCAGGCTCTGAGTCAGGCAACAACCAGATAGCCTTGACGAACTCGCTCTCCTCACTCTGCGGAAACGCATACTCCTTTGCCTTAATGCCAAGATAAGAACTAAGCATACAGAGCACGAACACGTGGGTGCGACCTGTATTTAATGTGATAAAGATAGGGCTATCACATTACTTACAGGTCACACCAGCTTGATGAGCCTCAACTTCCAGTTCTTTCCGAATCACAAACCCTAATGCGCGGCAGTACATCAAACATTTCTGCGGTGCTGAAGCCAGTCGTCCCGCCTATGCGTTCGCCAGAGAGACTGCCACCGTCTGTAGCGGCTCGGCCTCGAAATTATCTACGATCAACACTGGGGAGCTGGCATCGCGTATCCCGAAGGTCGCAAGGAATGCGGAGGCTAGCGTCACGGCTACGCGGCCAGAGGCTTCTGATTCATCCGTTAAAGAACTGTTGAGTCTCGACCATCACCTCAAATAAGCGATCCACTTCGGCTTCAGTGTTGTAGAAGTAAAGACTGGCACGCGCAGTGGACTCGACACCGAGTTTTCGCATGAGCGGCTGGGTGCAATGATGGCCCCCGCGCAGGGCCACGCCCCACTGGTCGGCCTCGGTCACGACATCGTGCGCATGCACACCATCAAGGAGGAAACTCACCACGCCAGCCCGCCCGGTTTTTGGCCCAAAGAGCCGCACTCTTTTCAATTCTGAAAGCCGTTCGTAAGCGTAGCTTGCTAGTTCCCGGTCGTGCTGCCAGATGGGCTCCAGGCCAATGCCATCAAGATAGTCCATTGCCGCGTGCATAGCGATAGGGCCGGAAATGTCGGGCGTGCCGGCCTCGAATTTGTGCGGGGCCTCCTTATAGGAGGTTTGGTAAAAATCGACGCTCAGGATCATGTCGCCGCCTCCCTGGTACGGCGGCATCGCGTTCAGAACGCTCGCTCCGGCCGCAGAGGACGCCAATGCCCGTCGGGCCGCAAAGCTTGTGGCCGGAGAAGACCAGAAAATCGCAGCCAATCTGTTGCACATCAAGAGGCATGTGCCCCACGCTCTGGACGGCATCAACGAGCGTCGTCACTCCGAGTTGCCGGGCGCGCACGCACAACTCTTCCACTGGGTTCAGTGGTGCCCAAGGTGTTAGATAATGCCTGAGAAAAAACAGCCTTAGATTCGGCGATTGATCGCCGTTATGTTAGCAGCCGCCCCGGTCTTTTTAGAAATCTGCGCCTTGTTCCGGCATTTTTCCAAAAACAGTTAACCGCTAGGCCGCAACTCTTCTCTCTGCCCACATCTTTGCCGCAGCCCCCTTGTTGTCATCGATCTTTACAGCCGAGCAGTCGTCGGTTGGAGTGTCGCCGAAACCATGCACACCGTCCTCGTCACCAGCGCTCTAGCCAAAGCCATGTCAAACCTACCTCAAGGTAGTCGCCCCCTCTTTCATTCTGATCGTGGCTACCAATACACCAGCAAAGAGTTTCGAAAGCTCATCGCTCTCTATGGTCTGCCTCAAAGCATGAGCGCGAAAGGCTACTGCGATGACAATGCCGCCAACGAAAGCTTCTTCGCAAGCCTCAAACGGGAGAGCTTCCCTGAAGACTGTTGCTTCGATACCAAAGCCGAAGCTCGGAGAACCATCTTCGACTATCTAGAAGTCTTCTATAACAACAAACGGCGTCATAGCTCACTGAGAAACGTCTCGCCCGAAACTTTCCTCAATCAACACTTCCAAACTCAGAAAACACACCTAAACTAACAGAGCAACACATCCGGTCCATGTCCACCTTCTTGGGGGAACTCCAGTTTATACTACTCAGCCTTCGCAGACTCCAGCAACGCCTTGGCTTCAGCAAGGGGACGCTCTTTGGCCCATTCTCGTGCTTGCTGCCGCATCGCGTTGATCTTCTGACGATGCGCCTGCACGGCCTCAGAACCTCGATCACCAAACGGGGCGTCAGGCCAATCCCAGGAATCTGTACGGAAGGACACGATCGGGATCGTCCGCTCGTGATGGCGACTATTGACGACGTTGGCCACAGGGTTCCGAGCCCAGGCATAGCGCACCGCCTTCGGTTCTTTGACCAAGGGATGCCAGACTTTCAGCTTGGATTCATCGAGCTTTTCTCGACCGTTGTCTTGCTTCCCCACCGCGACGAACTCACCTTTAGCCGGATAGAAGTGTTGGTCCTCACCAGCAATGGCAAACCCAGAGAATGGCCGTCCATCATGAACACGGACCTGACGATCAAAGCTGAGGATCATGTGATCATCTTGGATCTCCCAATCGCTAAATGCTGCCGGCTGCCAGCCTAACTGATCCTGTCCATAACAAGTGAACAATGCCCACCGAGCAATCCGTTCGCCAAGTTCGAATTTCTTATGCGGATGGTACCAAGGAACTTGCTGATCATACGCGGGCGCAAAGCCGACGTGTTCTAGAGCCTGCCACGCCTTGGCCTGAGCTTCGCGAATAAATGGCCCCGCATCGACCTGACGTTCTTCGAAATTTGCCAGCGTCTGAGGCTCGCCTCCTGCCGTCAGGGCAACAATGCCAAACGGCAGCGCCTCATTGCGGAACGCCTCGCGCCAATCCTCGATCATGGCCTGAAAGACCTTGGCATAAAGCTGAGGCCGAGCATCGCCTAACGCATTATTAAAGCCCTGATTGAAGATGGCCCCTCGAATGTTCAATGACGCGTAGGGAGCGATCATGCCGTTGAACGAACCTCCCGGATGATTGCGATTCGTGGCAGGGTCTTGATCAGGCTCGGTCGGCTTAGGATTCGGCGTCTTGCCCTCTTTCTTCCGGCGTTCCGTGTCCCGCTCCCAATTCGCAATCCGCCGTTGCAAGCTGGCCTCGGCGTCGTAGGCCTCCACTTTAAATTTCCATTCATCTAGCAACGGCTTTGCGTCCGCCATCGTTCCTAGCGTTTCCCTCGACGTCCATGCCTCCGCTGTGGTGCCGCCCCACGAGGCATCAATCAAGCCGATGGGAACACCAGACACTTGATGCAGACGCCGGCCAAAGATGTAGCCAATGGCCGAGAAGCGACGCACCGCTCTCGGGCTACACACAGCCCAACTGCCTTTCTGCTCGTAGCGATTCGTCCAGGCATTGAACTCATTCAATCGCTCAATGTCAGTCAATACCTCCTGTGCTGCGGCTTGGGGAATCGTCATGAGACGTATCTGAGAGTAATTTGCCGCAGCCACCTCGGTGTCCCCATGATAGACATCTTCCAGGACGTCTTCCATGTTACTCTGTCCTCCCAGCACCCAGATATCTCCAATAAGGATACCGTCACAACTCACACTTTCCCCGTCTGAAGTCACAGCCAGATGATGGGGCTGACTACTCGCTGGCAGTGCCTCCAGCTCGACAGACCAGGCACCATCTCCGTCAGCTTTCACGGTGAGATCTCGCGTGGCAAAGGCCACTCTCACAGAAGCTCCCGCTTCAGCCCAACCCCAAACGCGAATCGGCTCATCTCGCTGGAGGACCATGTGGTCGCCAAAGATGTTAGACACCCGCAGCTCGGCCACGCCAGACGTGGAGGAAAGAACCAGACAACCAAGCAATAGCAGAAGACTCCTCATGAGGCTTCTTACCTAGCCACAGAAAGGATCTCAAGCGCGAACGCTCTAATTTCGCTGGAGCCGGTAATAACGACCAGCCGCTTGAGAAGGAGCGCGTTGTAGAACCTGCTGTCCGGCACCGGGGTAGCTCTCGATAGCGGTCCAAATCACCAAATCATCACTCTCGATCAGGAAGTAGGGCCCACTCACATCACTGCCAAAGCGCAACTCCACGGTGGCACCCACCACCTGCATCCGAATTTGCGCATCGGCCACGCCAGCCCTAGGAGAATCCACGATCTCACGCAGGACCGTCAGCGGTCTGGAGGGGTCGGTCGCTTGAAAGAAGAGACGACCATTGATCACTGTGAAATTGTGAGGCTTTGAACTACCTGCACCCGGCACGAGATCCTCTACCAGCTCGATAGGCGCGCCAGACTTGTGCACCCGCCAGAGCTCCATCCCATGGACACCATCATCAGCAGCAAAGTAAACGTAGGTGGCCAGTGCCCCCATCATCGGAATATCAGCGTTGTCCGCGAGGGAATCTTCCTCCCCTGCAATAAGATCCGTTAGGCGCACCGTCTCGTCTTCGGTGCCTTCGCTCATCCATAGCTCAAAGCCGGTCGCTTCCTCTTTCGCTACAAAGAAGAGAACATCATCAATCGTGGTTAGCTGGATGATGCCTCCCGTTTCGTCCAATTCCTGAAGATCAGTGAGACGCTCCGCGCCATCCTCCGTGCCATCGGTCACCCACAATTCATCGTCACGATTATCACGGCCAATGTAATAAAGGCGATCCTTGTCGTCTGCCACAGGAGGCACCACGAGGGGGGAGACCGAAGCAGGAGCCCCCGACCTATCGATCTGCACCCCGTCGCTATAAGCCCAGATCGTCGTATTGTCAGTAAAGTAGAGATGCGAATCTGTCTTTCCTAACAACGCCACGCGGCCAGGAAAGGTAGCAAAGCGGTCTACGCTCAGCCCGTTCGTTGTTCGCGGCTGGAAGCTGAACGAACTCTGACTCACAACATAATACGTGAGCCCATCATAATTGACCGGCACGCCAAAGTATTCCTGAAACCGGCCAAAGAGAACCGTATTCCCTCCGAGAATGCCGTCGCTGTGGTAGATATCAAAGGAAACGCCGTTCGTGTTGGAGGCTTGGAACAAGATGCCCACGTCCGTCGTCGTGAAAGGCATGTGTCGCGCGCTAATCTCGGGGCGAGCCGTGTTGTTGGCAAAGATCAGCGCTGGAGAGGACGCGTTTGGAAGCACCGACCAAAGCCCTTGCCGGTCCACAAAGAACGTGGTGCCCGTGGTGAAGTTTGCCGTAAGGCTATAACCAAAGTCGATCGCGTCCTTATTCCGCAAGACCTGGATAGATCCGCTAGAGCCCAAACGCCGAAGTTCAGTTTCATCCTCGGCCGTGATCGTGAAGTACTGGATATCGTCCGAACCTGGAGTTCCCTGCAAGAGAGCCGCACGAGCACCCGAGATAGGTGTGCTGTGGGCATCTTTGACCAAGACCGGTTCATCATCGTCCGCGTTCCACGTATAAGGTTCCGTTCCTGTGGTCACGTTGAAACTAGGAAACACCACCGTCTCCGGGAGCGGATACAAATACGGCCAACCAGCATCAACGGCGTCCTCCTCCGTCAACCACAGCTCTTCGAGGACTTCCGTTTCTTTTGGCGTGCCATCCGTTCGCGTGAGCCAGCGCTCAGCCGAATTCTGCGCCGGGCTGGACACGAGAAAGAGATAGTCGCCTGCGGCGTGTGCTTCGCGAACGTAATGCGTGTCAATCTCATCATCGAGACCGTCCACGCGTGAAGGCGCCTCCGAGTCGTTCAGAGGAATCTGCCAGAGTCGAATCCCGCCGCCATTGCGTGCCATGGCCCAAACGGATTCCTGAAAAACTGCTAGGGGCTCTGGAGAACTGCTGTTTCTACCAGCGAGCACATCGGCCTGAAGTTTAGCCAAGCCGTCAGCGCCCACACTCCAGAGCTCCGTGCCGTGAGGAGCGTCATTGGCCTGGAAGTACACCATGTCGCCAGCCACAAGGAAATGAGCAGGATTCTTGTAGTCGACCTCGCCCGCACTCAACACCCGTCCCGTGTTCTCCATTGTTCCATCCGAACGGAACAAACGTATCTGCCCATCGTCACGTTTCGTGTAATAAGCATGGCCCGCACTAAAAAAAGGCCGCTCACTCGTGAGCACACCCGTATCTAACAGTTGCAGATTCCCTAACTGATCTACTGCCCAAAGGCCCGTCGTACGCGATTCGGAATCAGGACCGAAGAAGACTAACCAATCTTCACTCGATGCCATCAGTCCGGCAAAGACAGGCGCTCCTCCGCGTGTCAGCATCGCGAAGACACTGGCATCGTTCTCTTTCCCGTGACTCTGCCAGAGTTCCCAATTACTCCCAACACGCTTGAGCCAATAAGCCTTACTTCCGCGCGAGCCGATGAGGAAATCATCATAGCTCGGCGGATCACCAAAGGCTTCCTGAATGAGCGTTCGCTGCCCAGGGGTGCCATCCGTTCGAAAGAGATCTTCCTCAACCCAATAGAAGAGGTAGGGCGATGCCGAGATCTTCGGCCCGGCAACTTCGTCATCGAGGATCTGCCTCGTGCCCAAAGTCGTTCCGTCTGTCAGCCATAGTCCGCCGAAGTCTTCCTCGATGCTCCCGAAGGCATAGCCGTTTTCGTGGGCCGTGAAGCCGCCTTCAATCACCCCCCGAGTCGGCACGCTCACCTCATCCAACACCACCGTCTGAATTTCCGACCAAACGGGAAGGGCGGCAAAGACGAGGAGGAAACCGAGCGGGGGACTAGAAGCAAGACCATTCATAAAGCTGAAAGAAACTCTACGATGGGCCAAGTGATTGTCCATTTCTCTTGAGGTTTCAGAACCAAGCATGAGACGTTTAACGCTATCCATGAGAAATCTCTTTCCCAAGATTACATTCATTCTGGGCCTTGCGCTCATGCCAGCGATCGCAGCCGAGAAACCGAACTTCCTCTTCATCTTCGCGGACGACCTCGCCTACGATGCGATGGGTTTCCATGGCAATGAGGAAGTCGCCACACCCCACCTCGATGCCCTCGCCGCTCGCGGCAAGCTCTTCACCCACACCTATAATATGGGCGGCTACCACGGTGCAGTCTGCGTGGCCAGTCGGTCGATGTTAGTCACCGGACAGTATCTCTGGCATGTCCAGAAGCAAGAGAAGGAAATCCGCTCGAAATTGCAGAAGAAAGAACAACTCTGGCCCCAGCTTCTGGCTTCAGCTGGCTACGACACCTACTTCACAGGGAAATGGCACATTCAAGCAGACGCTGACAAAGCCTTCAAAGTAGCTCGTCACATTCGTGGAGGCATGCCCAATCAAACGCCTGAAGGCTACAACCGGCCCATTGATGGCCAGCCGGATCCTTGGGACCCCTCCGATCCAAAGTTCGGCGGCTTCTGGAAAGGCGGCAAACACTGGAGCGAAGTGGTCGCCGATGACTGCCTAGCCTACCTCAATATGGCCAAGGAAAGTGAGAACCCGTTCTTCATGTACATTGCCTTCAACGCGCCACATGACCCTCGCCAAGCGCCCAAATCCTACGTCGATCGCTACCCGCCCGAGAAGATCAAGCTCCCTCAGCCCTTCTACTCCGAGTACCCTTACAAAGATGACATCGGCTGCAGCGCCAAGCTCCGTGACGAGAAACTCGCGCCCTTTCCACGCACCAAGCGCTCCGTGAAAGTGAACCGCGCCGAGTACTACGCCATCATCACCCACCTCGATGACCAAGTCGCACGAATCCTCGACGGCCTCAAAGCATCCGGCAAAGAAGACTCTACCTACATTGTCTTCACCGCCGATCATGGGCTTGGTTGCGGCCATCACAGCCTATTAGGCAAACAGAACATGTTCGATCACAGCGTCCGCGTCCCCTTCGTCGCTGTCGGTCCTGGCATTGAAGCAAACAGCCGGACTTCAGCAGCCATTTACCTGCAAGACGTCATGCCCACCACCCTCGAACTCGCCGATGTCGCCATTCCCGAGCGCGTGCAGTTCCAAAGCCTCTTGCCGATGTGGCACGGCGATGCCGATCAAGGACGTGACGCTATCTACGGCGGCTACACGATGTTGCAGCGCATGGTCACGGCAAATGACTACAAGTACATCTACTATCCGAAAATCGGGAAGAAGCTCCTCTTCAACCTGCGTGATGATCCTACCGAGTCTCACAATCTCGCCGACGATCCCTCGCAGAAATGGCGCCTCCTCGACATGGAGTTGACACTCAAGAAACTGCAGAAAGAGAACGGCGATCCGCTCGATCTCGATGCGGCACCCAAGACTTCTTAACCCGCGATGACAACTCGTCTTCTGGGACTCTTCCTCGCTGCCTGGACTCTCCAAGCGGAGGCGAAACCTAACATCGTTCTCCTCATGGCCGATGACCTCGGCTGGGGGGATGTCGGCTTCAATGGCAATACCGTCATTCAGACACCGCACTTAGATGCGATGGCTGCAAACGGGCTCAACTTCTCGCGTTTCTATGCGGCGGCACCCGTTTGCTCGCCCACCCGAGGCAGTTGCCTCACGGGACGGCACCCTTTCCGCTATGGCATCACGCACGCCAACACAGGCCATCTAAAGAACGAAGAAATCACCCTGTCAGAGACACTCAAAACACAAGGCTACGCCACCGGTCACTTCGGCAAATGGCATCTCGGAACCCTTACGAAGACGGTTAGAGAAGCTAATCGTGGTGGTCCTCGTGGTGTCGCTCATTTCTCACCTCCTCAAGCCCATGGATTCGATGTCTGCTTCAGTACCGAGTCGAAAGTTCCAACACATTCCCCCCTGCGTGCTCCCAAGAAGTTTCCGAAAGGAGCTTCTCTGAAAATTGGCTGGGATGCCCTCGCTGAAAACGATGATGGGAAGCCTTATGGAACTCACTACTGGACAGAAACAGGCACCATGGTGGACGAGCCTTTGTTAGAAGATGACTCCAAGATCATCATGGATCGGGCGCTGCCATTCATCGAGAACTCTGCTTCCGCGAAACAGCCCTTCTTTGCCGTCGTCTGGTTCCATGCGCCTCATTTACCAGTTGTCGCCAGCAAGCGCCACCAAGCGCCCTATCAGGAACACGATCTCCACACGAGGAACTACTACGGCTGTATCACGGCCCTCGACGAGCAAGTGGGCCGACTTCGTGCCCATCTTCGGAAACTGGACGTGGCTGACGACACCATCGTCTGGTTCTGCAGCGACAACGGCCCCGAGGGCAATGCCAAGTCACCAGGCTCAGCCGGGAACTTCAGAGGTCGCAAACGCGACCTTTACGAAGGCGGCGTTCGTGTCCCAGGCCTACTTGAGTGGCCAGCCAAGATCAAGCAGGCACGAACAACTGCATTCCCCGCCGTGACGAGCGACTACCTTCCCACCGTCTTCGACGTACTCGGGCTCGCCTTACCAGATCGCGCCCTTGATGGAATCAGCCTCATGAAAGCGATCGACAATGCCACAGCGGAGCGCAAAGCCCCCATTGGTTTCCAATCCAAAGGAACGGTCGCATGGCACGAGGGGACGATGAAGCTCCTCTTCCGAGAGAAATCTCCCAAGGACCTCGAACTCTATGATTTGGAGAAAGATCCAGGCGAATCGAAGAATCTCGCCACAACGCTGCCTGACAAAGCCCTCGCCATGCAGCAAGCAGCTCAGGCTTGGCAAGCCTCTTGCTCACGCGGAGACTGAGTCCACTGTGCGGCAAGTCGCCCCGCAAGGGGCGACTCTCTTGATCGATGAAATCCGTTTCCCGCAAATTCCGCCTTCCCATCGCCGAGGAAGAAATTCAGACACGCAAGTGGCTCGCCCGACTCTCGTCCCCTGTCACCTGGGCCGTTTACGGCCCCCTTGGACTGCTCCTCTTCATTCTCAAACCCGCGTGGTACATCAGCCTCATTCTCGTGATGGTGACAACCCTAGCGTTGTGGTATTACTGGCGACTGACTGGCACAGCTCTTGAGAAACGCATTCTCAAGCGTTTCATCAAGAAGTCTAACTTGAAGCAAGAAGACGCCATGACACAGCGTTTAGAAAGCCTGCGCAAGAGCCGCGCAAGCGACTTGGCAATCACGTTAGGCAAGTTCGTTGAACTCAAGCGCGAGATTGAACAAGAAATCTCAAAAGGCGAGGACATTCCAGAATCGGCAGGCGACGTCGAAGCCATCGTGGATGCCCTCTGCTTTGGAGTTGCCGATGAATTGGACGATCTCGCTCAAGTGCAAGGCCGCCTAGCTCGCCCTGACCTTCAGATTTCCGATGAGCAGAAATCTAAGTTGGAGGATCATCAACGCGAACTCGTCAGTGGCATTTCTCAAGCCTACAAGACGCTCCGCGAAACGCGCTACAACCTTGACGCCATCCTTCATCCTACCAGCCTCGACCTGCCCGAACGCGGCCAAGCATTGGGGGAAGTCGTCCTCAGACTGAAAGAGGAAACCGAGATCGCCAAACGCGTACGGCAACGGCTCGATCAGGCATCGATGAAAGCGGAAGGCGCCACGCGGACCGCAGAATAGAAGGCGAAGCTTTCCGTGGAGCGCTGGAGACTTGTCCCGGCTGGCGGGCTACGGCTGGAGAAGGATCCTCGTCAGTCCCCGTGCTAACGAATGCCAACCTACCCGCTCAGCAAGCTTCGACGACCTCTAAAAGCGGTGACAAGTCTTCGCGCCAAACGCAACGAAGGCACCTTGTTTCCAAGGCGCCTTCGCGAGATCTTGCTGTGAATGTCAGGCAGCGATTAATCGCTGCTCATGGACATCAAGAACTGCAACACATACCAGAAGAGTGTAGCCACACTCGCAAACAAAGCGAGCGATGCCGCCACGTGCTGCGTGGTGCTGTAGTGATGCATGATATTAGATGTTTGATAGAGAATACTACCAGCCATCAGCAAGACCATGGCTCCCGAGAAGAACAAGCCTAACGAGAATCCAAAGATCACGCCGGCCAGAATGAATCCCAAGGCAATAAACGCGCCAACCGAGATGATCGAACCAAGGAACGAGAAGTCTTTCTTCGTGATGAAGGTCACTACCGTAAGGCCAAGGAAGAGGCCACCTGTGATCATGCCAGCCTTCACGATAAGACGATTGTCGCCCGTCTTCATGGAAGCAATCATGAGAAGAGGCATGAAGATAACTGCTTGAGCTAGGATGTAGAGTCCTAGGCCAGCATATTGCGTCCCACGTGAGCTTCCGGAGCTCGCCCACTTGGTCGCCATATGGCTGACAAACATAAAGAGGCCGATTACCACGAGCCACATATAGACTCCGATCATATTCATGGCCAAAGTCCGCATGGCCGGAATCTGAAGCAAGACCGCCTCGACGGCGATCAGCGCCATCACGGCCATCGCCAGGTGGAGATAAGTATTTCTAATGAAGGCCGCGCGCTCGGTTGGTTGCGCTTCGGCGACGGTGTATGGGTTGTTGTAGGATTCGATATTCATGAATCTGTTGGTTTAAAGGTTGTGTGAAACTACCGCCTCCCGAAGCGGGGGCAAGTGTTTCCGATAGAGCGTCGCGAAAGCCTTCTTGAGCCATTACAATTTGTAGCGCACATTCTACTCAGCCAACTCTTTCGCGTCATGACGACTTATATCTACGAAACCATTCCCCAGAATCCCGATGAGAAGCCCCGACGTTTCGAGGTTCAGCAGAAGATGGCCGATCCCCCCCTTACTGAGGACCCGGAAACGGGCCTTCCAGTAAAGCGCATTATCACGGGCGGATCCGGAGTCGTCTTCCACGGCACCAGCATCATGTCGATGAATACCAAGGGCAGCCGGGGCAAATAAGCCTTACCGTCAGCTTTAATTTCTATATTTAAAAGACTTTTGAGGTTGAGTTGGGCTACTAAAGCGCTTTCATGAAAGAATGCGCCTGCCTGTCCTCGCCTACCTGCTTCTGACGGCCCTCCTCCCTGATCCAGCGCATGGTGGGCAAATCGACTGGTCGAGCTCGGCTTTCTCCGTCCATCAGCGCAGCGACGGCACAGCTCTAGATGATTCCTTTGTCTTCGAGCTCGGTGTATTCGACGATAGCTTCGTCCCGACCAGCACCAACACCGCAGAATGGGCAACCCACTGGCGGGTTGCTCAGCGAGCGCCCTACAACCCTTCGACCCAGATTGTCGCTGGAAGCTACATCATCGAGACCAACGTCACCCCATTCGATTCCGCATCGCAAGGTTACCTCTGGGGACTCTCACTCGCGCATGCAGGAGAATGGGTACTCCTCACCAATACGAGCTGGAAGTGGCCTACCGTCGGCGGAGCCAACCCGCCTGTATCTTGGACGGTGAAAAACGCCTCTCATGTCATTCTTGGTCAGGTCAATGACAGTGGCACACCGTTCTTCCTGCAAACAGGTTCGGTAGCTACCAACAATCCCATTCCCTGGATCACAGGTTCAGACTGGCAAATGCGCCATTTCTCGGCCGCAGAGATCGCCAACGGCACTGCGGATTGGTTGGGCGATCCAGATGGCGATGGAAAGACAAACCTCGATGAGATGGCTTTTGATACGAATCCTCTTATCGCCGATGACACTTACAAGACAACTGTAGCGGTCTCAGCCGACAACACACTAGAAATGACCGTGACCAAAGCGCCGAACCATGTTCTGAAATACCGCGTTCAAGTCTCTACCGATCTACGCTACTGGTCTCATTCAAACCAAGAGGTCAGCATCATCCGAGAATCTGCAAATGTTCTCATCGTTCGAGATCGCACCCCCTTGACGAACAACGAGCGCCGATTCATCCGTCTTCAGTTGGAGATCGAGTAAGGCGACACTCTTCCAAACCAACACTCGCCTCGCGGAGTGAAATTGGGTACCGTTTGGCCATGCCCGTTCGTTTCCTCGTCCTCGTATCGCTTCTCGCGGCGTCCTTTGCCACCGCTCAGCATGAGTGGCAGAAGCCCAAGCCACTTGTCTCCATGAATCACTTGGAGACCATCATGGGCCCCTTGACCAAGGACGCACCCTCGAAACCTCGTCACATTGTGTGGGTGTGGGGTTACGATGGCGGGCACCGTCCTGGAGCACACGACTACCTTCGTGTGCGCGACCTAATGACTGGTCTCCTCGCAAAAGTGCCAGAGGTCACTGTAGAGACGGCCTACCTCTTCCCTAGCAAAGCGCAATTCGAGAAAGCCGATCTCGTGGCCATGTACCTTCATCTGCCACAATTGACAGCAGAACAGTATAGTGACTTCAACGCCTACGTCCAGCGAGGCGGCGGCGTGGTCGCCTTGCATGAAACGGCGATCATCCGCCCAGCAGAAGAAGGCAAGAAGCTATCACAGTGCCTGGGCATGGCGTGGGACGAAGGCCGATCAGAGTGGGGCGCTATCTTCGAAGACATCACGGTGAAGCAAGATCACGAAATCTTTCAAGGCTTCCCGAAGACGCTACGCATTGTCGATGAGTTCTATTGGAAGCTCAATCAACTAGAAGACGTGCAGGTGTTAGGCCATGTTCGCACGGGACGGCCTGGGCATAGTCCAGGCCTCATTCCACCAGATCAACTCTCGAAAGAAGTGTCGCCCATGTTTTGGACATTGGAACGTGGTAAAGGCCGAGTCTTCGGAACAACCACCGGCCACAACACCTTCACCTACTACGACCCTGAATTTCGCATCATCCTCTTCCGAGCCATGGCCTGGGCAATGCGAGAGAAGGCAGATCCGTTTCTTCAACTCGTTGGCGATGGCATCACCAATGCAGAAGGTAGGGTTGGGACCGAAGACACCATGCGCGATTGGAAAGGCAAGCTCCGACGTCCACTAGAGCCGACAGAGGAAGGCTTCAAGTTTGTGCAAATGTGTGACACACAACTCGGCATGGGCGGCTATGCACATGACGTCGAGGCCTTCGAACGCGCCGTCGTCCAGATCAATACGCTCAACCCAGACTTGGTCTTCATTTGTGGTGACCTTGTGCAAGACGCCAATGACACGTCTTTCCGCGATTTCAATCGCATCAAAGCCAAGTTCAAGATCCCCTGTCACTGTGCTGCAGGAAACCACGACGTGGAGAATCAACCTACGCTAGCCTCGTTGAAACAATACCGACAGAAAGTCGGCAAAGACTACTACGCCGTCGAACACAAGGGCTACACCTTCACCGTGGCCAACTCTCAACTCTGGAAAGCTCCGGTCCGGGGCGAATCCGAGAAACACGACACCTGGTTCATCCAGACGCTCGCAGAAGCCAAGTCGAAGAATCAGCCTATCATTGTCGTCACCCACTATCCTCTCTTTGCCGATGGCCCCAACGAAGGCGAATCCTACATGAACCTTCCCATGGCCAAGCGCAAAGAGCTCCTCGTTCTGTTCGAAGACTTTGGAGTCATCGCTCACCTCTCCGGCCACACCCACCGCTACATCGCCAACACCTACAAAGAAATCCAGATGGTCAGCGGTGAGACCACCAGCCGCAATTTCGACCAACGTCCTCTAGGTTTCCGTCTCTGGAATGCGGTTCCTGGCAACCCTCTGAGCCAGAGCTTTGTGAAACTGGAAGAGCAGTTGGACATCGCCCGCTAGAGCCGGTTTAGCCCGTCAGATGTAAACTACTTCAGGATTGTCCTGAGCTGAAGGAAACGACGCTCGTTGGACGTCGTCGATTGGGTATCCATCACCTCGATCACGGGAGGGCTAACCCCATCGTTTCGGCTGACAAAGCCAGAACTCTCCGTCATCGAACCATTCTCGAAACGATAAACAACGAGGTGATCCCCACCATCAGCGAGTTCAGAAACCCCGCTCGCTGCCCGCACTTCAAAAACAAGGTCGGCCGCATCCAGACGATGCGGGAACGCGACCAAGAGGTGGTCCTGTCCTGAACTACCGTTAGTAACGAGTTCTCCAATCTGCGGATCAAACGTGGCCACCGCTGGATCACCCTGAAAACCATACTCCCGCAAGTTGGATATGCCGTCCCCATCATAGTCTTCTCCTACAGACAAATTGCTGCCGGTCGGCAATTGTTCGGCGATCCAGGCATAGTAAAGAGGGTCTGGTCCTCCAGCCTCATAGGCACCGATATCAAGCCCCGAGCCTAACACACGAGTGACACCACGCTGATCGACGGTCGGCGTCTGCGCAGTTACCAAACCATTGTCTCTAGCCAGGCTGCCCACCGACAATGCCATCGACCGAGTCAACCCTCCGTAATCGCCCACCAGTGCCAATCCCGGATCGACAGGCGATGACACGGTTCCGACAAAAGCACCTTCAGGAAACTCAGTCTCCACACTCTCATTCACACCAATCAAATTGATCCCCGCACTTATGACTGTCCCACCATTATTTCGAATATCAGGTTCATCGTTGGAACTGTTTCCCGCGACGATAGTGTTTTCAAACAACACTGGCGCTGTCATGTAGACACCACCTCCACCGTCCATGGTAGGAACCGTGTTAGAGGAGATGGTTACGTTGATCAGCTTCATGTCGCCACCTCGCTGGGAAACCCCGCCTCCTCGATTGGAAAGGTTACCAGCGAAGGTGCAGTCAATCACCAAAGCCATCGCCTCTGCCCCGGAATTGTAGAGCCCTCCACCCCGGCTACTCTGATTCCCAACCACAGCGACACGTTCCATTGTCAATGTTCCCTGATTGTTGATCCCTCCGCCTCCTCCTGCAGGTGCCGCATTGCCAGAAATCTCGAGATCAACCAAAGTCAGATTACCCTCATTCTTGATTCCGGCCCCGTTGCTGGAATCAGTCATACCCCCAATGATAGAAACGCGGTTCAGAGTGACGGCATTCCCCGAGAGCACTCTCAAAACGCGGGTAATATCGTTGCCTGACACTTTAATTCCATTGGGCAGGGAGGACGCATCAATGAGCACACTCTTCTCAATCGTAATTCGTCCCTCAGTTAGAACGATGATCCCGTCATCAAGACTTGGATCAAAGTCGATCACAGCACCTGGTTCTTCGATAGCCTCACGAAGAGATACACCGCTAACATCAATCCCGTCATCTTCATCGATGAGCGTCGTCACTCTCAGTATTCTAGTCACTGCGATGGTGTAGACTCGTTGAGTCACTCCGTCCGCAGCAGTCACCCGCACATTGACCAAATTGCTTCCAGGATCGAGAGCGAGCAGCCCACTCGCCACACCAGACGTGATAAATGCATACGCGGAACCATTGACTCTAACTTCGAGGCTGGAAGTTACATCATCTACCGTTGCAGTCACTGCTATGCTTGGTACATCGAAGGTCACAGCCACATCATAGCTTTCTATTTCCGTATCAAACACAGGCGATAAAGCTCCTACGGAAACAGCTAAACCCACGAGATCTGCATTACCAGCAACAGCGCGACTCACGGTGACGGTGTAGATCTTGATCGTCGTTCCGTCTTCAGCGGTTGCCTCAACGTCGATTACGTTGTCTCCAACAGCGAGAGCAAGTAGATTACTGGCATTGCCCGAAGCTACAGGCACAAATGTCCCTCCATTCACACGGACGCGAAGGGATGCCGAAAGATCCGCAGCAGTCGGTGTGACAGTAAGACTATCACTCGCAAAGAGGACACTCGCGCCATAAACCACAGTCGCTCCATCAAACACAGGGCTCAGCGTGCCTACACTGAGTTCGAGTGCGGCAAGATTGGCATTGGCACTCGCCGAGCGATTGACCACGACCGTATAAACAAGATCCGATCCATCCTCCGCCGTCACGCGAACGTCGACCGGGTTTGCAACAGCACTGGCCGTCAAGGCAGGGCTTTGGATACCACTCCCCACCGAAACGTAGCTTCCACCGTTCACTCTTACTGCAAGAGTTGCTCCGGGATCGTCAGCCGTTGCGGTCACCGTGATCGTGGTCGCCACGTGGTCTACCGCCGCCGCGTAAGAAGTCACACTAGAATCAAACAGAGGAGTCAGCGTACCAACACTCAGCTCTAGATCGGACAAGTCCGCATTATTGCTGGGATCCTGTCGCGTCACGACTGATGTGTAGGTCTTCACGGTCATCCCATTCATCGAAGTGACTCTAACATCGATCGGGTTGCCTCCATATGAAAGCAGCAGGAGCCCACTTGAAGCGCCCGAACTCACTGCAACGTAACTGCCGCCATTCACACGAACCTCGATCGTCGCGTCGCCATCCGCAGCCGTTGGCACCAAAGAAACACTATCAATCAAAGAATCAACCTCAGCGGTGTAGGCTAACGTGTCGGGATCAAAAGCAGGGGCCAACGTGCCCGCGCTCAACGCGAGGCTCACAAGATTGGCATTCCCCCCCGAAGGCACACGAGTGACTACCCCCTCCCAATTGGTAGGCTCATCCCCAATTACAGCAGAATCAATTCGAGCAAGCACTTCCCCATTACCATCTGGTTCTGTGGGCCAAGGAGCCACATCATTGTACTTTACCGAGTCCACCACAATCAGAGGAATCTCGTTAGGACGTAGTGGATCAGGCGTGCCTGTCTTACTCAGCGACACACGCTCGCCGGCATTCGAAAGCCCGCCAGCATACGGACCAAAGATCTCGACCCCGGTTCCAATCCCATACAAAGCGACAAAGCTGCTCAGATCAGACGGAGACGCGTCCGGATCAAACGGCACCAATACAAGATGAGCACCCGGAGACAAGGAAACGGCTGTTGGAAAAGTGAAGTCGATCCCGTTCGTCATCTGCCAAGTATTGGCTGGCACCGCCACATCGTAGAGCGGAACAGCGGTGGCTCCTGGATTGAGAATCTTAATGTACTCGTAGCCAGCAAACGCCGGGTTATAGTTGATCTCAGAAATAACCACAGGACCGACTAACGGGTCACTATTTAAACTTCCTTGTGTAGGTGTCTCCAAAGTCGTGAACACCACGTCCGCATCACTCAGCGTATGACGTCCGAAGGTAACTCCATTGTCAGCACCTGCGAACGACTCCTGTTCCTGATAGCCAGTTTGAGAACCGCCAGAACCAGACGACACCACCACTTCGTCACCTTTCTCACTCAACCCAAAAGGGGACAGCATGCCAGGGTCTGTGGAAGCCGGACCGAAGTGGTCTCGCGCGTTGAACACGATATAGCCATTTGCGGCAAGTGTGGCCGAAGCCCCAATCTCATACTTCAAGGGCGTTCCCGGATCGTCGCTCAAAAACCATCCGCTAATGTCAATCGAGTTGCCTGACACGTTGTGTAGTTCGATCCAATCACCCTCGGGGCCATCACTATGGGTCAGCACCTCATTGATGACGATACTACCGACGGGCGGCAAGAGCGCCCCGCTCGCATCCGTCCCAGGCGATCCACCAATGGAACCACTAGGTTGCCAACTGCCTGCCATTGCCCACGTCGATGTCGCTGCCGTGTCATCAATGATCTCTAACGAAAAGCCATCGCCATCGGTCGTCGGATACCACGCATCACTATAGGTAAAGTCATGCACGAGCACACCACCAGGCCCCGCCAAGAGAATTTGCTCGCTGCTGTTCTTAAGGCCGCCGGTATACGTGCCAATCACCGGGAGCCCAGTACCAAACCGCGCCTCAAAAGCAACGAGATTCCGCACCACCAAGACCCGCTGCCCTGGCCCCAAGGTGGTGAGCGTCGACGTGGCAAAGTCAAATTGCACCCCAGCAGTGAGAGCATACGAACTCACATCGAGATCGTTAACACCGACATTTCGTAACTCCATGTATTCAAAGTCATCCCCACTAACAAACCCCATGCCAATTTCGGCAGGACTTGGATCCTCTGGGTGATACATTAACTCGGTGATCCGCAGAGGAGGCGGGATCGGAGAAACGAATGTGGCATCCTGAATCGGCCCCCACACGCCGTCTACGAAAGCTCGAGCAGACACAACCCCAGTGAAGCCATCCAGATCTATCGCCCCTGAATAAAGCTGGGCGCCACCAGCAAGTGCCCCTCCCAAGACACGAGGATCGGTCTCATCAAGAGTGTAATAAACCTCTGAAACCGTCCCACTGTTAGGGTTCGTAATCGTCAGGTCAAACCCAGCCGTGATGTTCCCACCGTGTTGGCTGAACTCTGGCGGCAACGGCATGATGCTAGGATCTGTTTGCGACCAGAAGCCTTCTTCCTCCCCCGAAGCAAGTAAACCAGTAAGCCGCAGACCAAACCATTCTATCAGGAAGGCATCTCTGTAGTTCGAGTCACTCAAATACTCCCAAGTCTCTTCAATCTGAACTCTCAACGCCGTCTGACGCTGAACCCACATCGACTCCTCCAAGGCCCCCTCGTGAAACAGGTGCTCAGCCATCCGATCCGCAAAGCGTAGTTTAAACTCTGGCGAGTGCCTGAGCGCCGTGAAGATCTCTCCCGTCGGGTTGTCATCCCCGGTTACGTCGACATCGAGATCAGAAGAGTCGTACATGTTGAAGGTCTCTGGATCGACGTTGTAGCCGCGGAAAGTGGCCTCAGCATCCCAAACCAATCCCACGAACTTTCCACCTGGTGCTCGGCGTCTCGCAAACGCCCAGTTATTGTTTCCCCAATCCTCGTTTACCGCATAGGCAATCGTCAGCACGAAATCGATGAAGTTATCGATATCCAACATCGTGCTGAACGTTTCGTAGTTCGCGAGAACGGTAAGATCGTTATTGGCATAATAGTCACGCATGGCGTTCCACGCGACCAAGTCACCGCTGTCGGCTCCCGAGGAAATCACATCGAATTCGTCGGACGTATCGTAAAACTCTTGAAAGTAATCTTTCCGGTAGCGCTCCGTCAGATTGAACATGCCTTTGTATTCCCCACTCACCCAGAGGTTCACAAAGTTCCCCACCGCACTAGGATGGCCCATATCCGCCATGGCTCGCCGCACGATTTCATCTTTAGTGAATACGATAGTATCGTTCTTGCCTGAACGCAGCCGCATCGTCGACTGCTTCGTCACAGCCGAATCTGGGATCAAGTTCTCACCAGAAACCGACTTCGCACCATAGTCATCCCGGAGGAATAAATTCATCGAGGGCCGGGTATTGTAATTGATTGGCCACGGACTGAAATCTAGCATACTCATATCCGCCACGTTTCGGCTATGCGTGCTGCCAGCAAAGCGAATACCTGCCCCCGTGCTCACTGACGAACCCGCAGGGTTTCCCGGATAGAGGAACTCTAGATTGGCCTGCCGCTCCGTAAACCGGCCTCGCAGAAGCCTCAAAGCGTAGGCTCCATCTTGCCCCACTTCGCCCTCGGAGGTAATGCCGTTGTCATCATACACTGTGCGCGAGTCATCGCCGGAAATGCTAACCGCAGGATTATCACGGAGGAATGCTAGTAGCCCGAGAGGGTCGTAGATGAGGTAGGTCTCAGTCGCCACCTCGGATGACAAGGCTCCTGATAAAAACGTCCGTGCACGTAGCACCGTTGGCCCCGTAAAGTTCAAGCTGCTGCTATAGGCACTACCATTGGTCGAAGTCGGTTCGCTGCCATCGGTGGTGTAACGAATAGTGCCACCGGGAGTCGTCGTCGCTAGAAGCACAGTCACGGCACTATCATAAAATCCTCCCATAACACTAAAATCAGGCTTAGCGACGATATCTTCCTGACCGGTGGAAATGTTCGCTGCCCCAGGGGTTCCTATCTTCAGGTGCTGCCACACATTTCCTGCGGTCCAGCCATAGGTGTGGAAGTAATCCTGTTCAGGATAGGGGTTCACGCTGTGTTGAATGGTACCACTGGCATCGGATAAGACGACCGCACCCCCACTCGCAGCTAGGCTGAAAGTCGTATGCAAGAAATTGCCCACGGCACCAGAACCATCGGCCATGAGCACCAAGAAGCCATCAGCCGGAATCGTCGTACCATTCGGAAACGTCCACTTCAAAGGAGACTGAGGATTGTCACTCAATCCCCACCCTGATAGATCCACAGAACTCGCACCATCATTGTACAGCTCTATCCAATCTTCGTGGTTGATGTCACCATCGGCTTCTGGTGCCAACAAATCGTAGACGCCACCGGAGGGCTCGGTGAGCCCCACTAAGTAGTCGAAGCTGTCCGTCATCGTCACCAAGCTCGACCCACCAGATACCGATAGACCCGACGCCACGGAAACTGATCGATTGAGAGCGTAGGTGTGTATCTGAATCGCCAACACATTCTGCCCTTCAAAGAGATGCCCGTTGGCTGGGCCCAGATCACGGCTCTGCAGACCGCCCACTCCACCATTGTATGCGAGATGATCGAAGGCGATGAAGGCGTCGACCGGCCCCAAGTTGCGACGGGCCACCTCCACACCGTTCAAATACGCCACATAGCCGAAGTCGACGTCCAAATCGAGGTTGAGCGTCTGCGAAGACGCGGCGTCTGCGGCGCTGACGTTAAACTCCCGCCGCACGTACAGTGAGGGGGTGATCAGCCTCATTTGATCCCTCAATCCAGCCGTATCATCCCAGTTGATAGGAGTGCTGGCCGTAATCCAGGCAGTGGCATCATAGTCCTGAAGATTCCACGCCACCGTAGTTCCAAGGCTAGGGCTCCCATTCTCCGCGAAGGAAAGAAGTCTCGTCGACGTTGCCGCTGACAACTCGTTTACCCTGACCGCAGCTCCCGCCAGCTGGCAAGAAAGCAGGAACAGACACAGAATCTTACTCGAACATACACTAATCTTCAAGATCTTAGTATTAGGGCCCTACCAAACCATCTCAACTTTACAAGTATAGTATTTTCAATGTTTTTCATATATGATAGAATCAGAGGTTGCTCTGAAAGCACCAACTTCGCGCTCACGCAGAGACAGAGCCGCTTGTCGCGCAGCACTCTCATTACTGGGTTTAGTTCGCCATTTGAGAACGCCTATGCTTCGCTCTCGCGTGCCCGCAACGGTTCCAGTTCAAGAGCCTGACCCGCGCTTCCATGAGACTCTTTCAGAGGCACTGGCTGCCCAGGTACCCAAGGATGACGCCATCTGCTACTGCTTAAAAGGAGACATGGATCATGAGGGACATTTCGCGACATCGTTCCTCGTCGTGACGGATAAATCAGTGATCGGTTTGGGAGAAGGCCAGGAATCTGTCAGGGTCGCTCTAGCAGACATCGATTCAGCAAAGAATGTCGAACTCTTTGGCGGGGGACGTATCATGGTCAAGACGGCTCAAGGCATGATGACGCTCGTCTGTTACAGTCGAGACCTCATCCCCGAGTTCGCGGCAGGCGCACGCATCATTGAAGATCTTGTGAATGATCGCGAGATCATCTTGCCGACGCTTGATGGCCCAGCCTATTCCAAGTCGGGCGTGCCTTTGCCAGAACGCGGCGCCCAGAGCCCGACAGATGTTCCTCGGATGGAGATCATCAAACGGTTGTATGAGATCGTGCAGCCTTATCGAGGGCGTCTGATCCTCATGACCATCGCTATGTTAGTGACGGTGATCGCGCAGATGTCGATTCCACTCATCACGAAGTTCATCGTCGATGAAGTGCTCAACGAAGGCGACTTGGCTCTGGTCAATACGACAGAGGCAACCCGTTCGCTAGGCTTTCTCTGCTCGCTCATCGCTGGGGCTTATGTTCTCATCGGCATCGGGCGGGTCTTTGGGAACAGTATCACGGCCTGGCTCAGTGGACGAGTCACCGCTGATCTCCGAGAGCGCCTGCACAATCAAATGCAGCGCCTTACTATGAACTATCACGGCAAACGTGAGAGTGGCGAACTCATCAGTCGAGTGATGAACGACACAGCCGAACTTAAGCAGTTCCTTGTAGAAGGGGTGCCCTACCTCTTCATCAACACTCTCTCTTTCATCGCCATCGGAGCTATCCTCTTCTGGCTCAACCCGTTCCTCGCACTGTTCGTCTTTCTTCCCGTCCCCTTGCTCACTATTGGCGGAGGCTGGTTCTGGAAGCGTCTCGTTCCCCTCTTTCACAAACGCGGAAATCGCAACAGTGTGATGCATTCCACCCTCGGCGAGAGCATTCGTGGCATCAAATCAGTCAAGTCGCTCACTCAGGAAGAACGTCGCCACCAGCAGTTTACAAAGGACAACGAGGGCTTCTTTACGGTGGTCTTTCGCTTGGAGAAGACCTGGATTCGCTTTGCCGAGGTCATGGCATTGGTCATCGGTTTGGGATCAGTCGCAGTCTGGTACTTTGGTGGGCGCGCCATCCTCGATCCGACTTCATCGTTCACCTTTGGCGACCTGATCGCATTCATTGGCTACATGGTGATGTTCTACGCGCCTCTCCAGTGGTTCACGGCCGTGATCAATTGGATGACCCACGCCTTTGCGTCGGCTGAACGCATCCTCCACATCCTCGACCAGAATCCTGAGCAATACGAAGATCCTGACGCCATCACACTTCCAAAGATCGAAGGTTCCATCTGCTTCGAGGATGTCCGCTTCAGTTACGACCGCGGCAAGGAAGTCATCAAAGGCATCTCAGTCGTCATCAAGCCAGGAGAAATGATAGGGCTAGTCGGCAAGAGTGGTGCAGGCAAGAGCACCATTATCAATCTTTGCTGCCGATTCTACGACGTCGACTCCGGCACCATCAAGGTTGATGGACATGACCTTCGAACCATCAAGCTGACCCAATGGCGCGAGAACATCGGCATCGTGATGCAAGATCCGTTTCTCTTCAATGCCAGCATCTTGGACAACATCAGCTACGGTCGGCCCAAGGCGTCGTTTGAGGATATCGTCAGGGCAGCCCGCGCCGCCGAAGCTCATGAATTTATTCTTGGCAAGGAAGAAGGCTACGACACCCTGGTCGGCGAGAGCGGCTCGAATCTCTCAGGAGGCGAGAAGCAACGCCTTGCCATCGCCCGTGCCATTCTCAATGACCCTCCCATACTTATCCTCGACGAAGCCACATCGGCCGTCGATTCAGAAACCGAGAAAGCCATTCAAGCAGCCATCGCTAACCTGGTGAAAGGCCGCACCACCCTTGCCATTGCGCATCGCCTGGCGACGTTGCGCAATGCGAATCGATTGTTAGTCATCGATGACGGTCAGATCATCGAGATGGGGACGCACGAGGAACTCATGGCCAAGGAAGACGGCCATTTCGCCAAGCTCGTTCGCATTCAAGCAGAGAACAACCGGCACAAAGCCTACAGCATGGACTGATCGTGAAGATTCGACTCCACAAAGAAGCCGACAGCATCTTGGCATCCATCGACGACGGGGAAAGTGTGCCCGTGCTGCTCGTCTACGCACGTCCTATCTCCGCACCGGAGGGCCAGATCTCTATCATGGACATCAAAGGGAAGAAGGAGCTTGCCTGGTTGGACTCGCTTCAGGATCTTGATTCCAAGTCCCGCTCCCTAGCGGAATCCGAACTCTGGAAAGCCTATCGTATCGCCAAGGTCACTCGGATCACCGAAAGCTACGTGAATCATGGCCACCGCTATCTTCGGGTGGAAACGAATCGCGGGGATCGCTATTTCAACCTACGCGAACCCGGCAAGAATATCACCCGACTCTCGGATGATCATCTGATCATCCGAGATAGCATGGGCAATCGCTATGAAATCGAATCGATTGCCGCGCTAGACGACGATTCGCGATTCAATCTTGAGCGCGTGCTCTGAACGCATTTCCCAAAGCACCGACCGCCCCAGCCAATTCCGCGCAATCTTCCGCGAGCATTGCCCCCTCTCCTGTGGTTAAATAAACCATATGAAACTGACATGCCTTATTCTTTCGTGCCTGCTCACTGCAATTTGCTTTGCTCAAGACGCTCCGGCTCCAGAGCAGGCGAAAACGCCCAAACCAAAGAAGCCGAGCCAAGAAGAGCTCGAAGCTCGCTTTATCAATACCATGACCAATGCCACCATGTCTGGGCGCTGGTGCTTGATCAAGGATGGTAAACTGACTCCTGAGAAGGAAGACAAATACACTATCGTTAGCGTAAAGAAAAATGAAAACGGCTTCTGGACCGTGAACTCACGGATCGAGTATGGTGGATTCAACATGGTCGTTCCCGTGCCACTACGCGTCGAGTGGGCGGATGACACTCCCGTGATGGTGGTGAACAACATGGGCATCCCAGGCGGCAACAAGTATTCAGCACGTGTGTTAGTTTACAAGGACTCCTATGCTGGTACGTGGTCTGGCCCGGGCCTTCAAGGATTGCTCAATGGTATGATCACGCACGAGCCAGCGATAGACGAAGCGAAGGCACCAGAGAAGAAAGAAGATACAAAGTAAACTCAGTTTTCCAATTCAGGGTCATGATCTCCTCCCGCCGACGTTTCCTAGCAAAGACTTCCGCAGTGATCGGGTTCCCCACGATCATTCCACACCATGTCTTGGGAGGCGCCAACGTCACTCCACCGCGTGAGAAAGTGAACATTGGGATCATCGGAGCTGGTGGGAAGGGCAAGGGGAACACGGCCAATCTGATGCGTCTCGACGACGTGCAGATAACAGCGATTGCCGATCCGGCTCGCTACTGGAATCTATCAGACTTCTACTACAAGACCGAAGCCGGCATGGATCCGGTGACGAAGATGGTAGAAGACCACTACCGCGAGAAGACGCCGAATCACCGAGTAGCTCAATATGAAGATTTCCGGGTCATGTTGGAGAAAGAGACCTCGCTCGACGCAGTGGTTTGTTCTACCCCAGATCACAGTCATGCCTACATCTCCGTCCTCGCAATGCGAGCGGCCAAGCACGTCTATTGCGAGAAGCCGCTGACTCACAACCTATGAGAAGTTCGTCAGGTACGGGACGTTGCCCAAGAGACCGGCTTGGCCACGCAAATGGGCAATGGCGGTCACAGTGCCAACGGGATCCGACAAACAGTCGAGTATGTAAAAACCGGCGTCATTGGAAAAGTGACAGAGGCTCATGCTTGGGTGCCAGCCACACGTTGGAACCCAGGACTAACGGGCTACCCAACGAGTAAATCAACGCCTGCGAAGAATCTGAATTGGGATCTTTGGTTAGGCCCCGCCAAGGAGCGCCCGCTTCACGAGGCAATCGCTCCCGTCAAGTGGCGCGATTTCTGGGACTACGGATGCGGTGCCCTTGGAGACTTCGGCTGCCACGATCTCGACGCCATCACTTGGGCCTGTGATTTGAAAGCACCAGAAAGCGTCGAGATTCTCCCGGCAGGCTTCGGAGATCGAGACATCGCCCCCTGCGGAGAGATTGGACACTATCACTTTCACGCTCGAGGAGAACAACCACCACTGAAAATCACCTGATACTCCGGCGGCCTCAAACCAGCTCCTCCCGAGAGCATGCCCGAGTCCATGAAACTACCGCGGCGAGGCATCTTACTCGTCGGAGAAGGGGATCATCCAGTGCGACGGTGCTGGCGGAGCGCCCCGGGTATTTCCAGACACGCTACGAGCGTCGATGACCAAACCAGAGCCCTCAATTCCCCGATCAAAGGGACATTATCGAGACTGGGTAGATGCGATCAAAGGAGGCCCTAACCTGTCCCATTCATGAAGACACAATGTGAGAGCACGGAGCGGCGATTATCCTGTAGTGCGCATGATAGTCGAGTAGAAAAAGCCGCTGGGGCGGCATTTGGGGCCAAAATTCCGGGTGTTCGCGCCTTCAGGGCACACCGAAGGCCACCCACCCCTGGATCACTTTGGCGAGGGACTCCGCCGGATGCTCTTAACTTAACTTCTTGGCATCTGGATGCAGCGCTCCCAGATCTCCCGGTGGCTTGCCTCCAGCGCTTCTGACA
>CALLLI010000133.1 GCA_938082635.1 uncultured Verrucomicrobiales bacterium | reverse complement strand
GCGGAGCAATGGACGATCAAGGAACGCTGGGCACTGTTATTAACGCGATTATTGAGGCGTTGGTTAGGTGGCAAATGGATCACAGGGGTGCCTCCAAACTCCGATCGGATACTCAGTGGCTGATACGTTCCATTAACTCGCAGCCCATCACCTGACACCGAATGCCGCCCGCCATTCGGACTGTATTCCTGTGCCCATTTACGTTTCTAGGCTAATTGAAGCTCAGCGACTCATGCGGCAGTCTAATTTCTGGACACTAATGCATCACCTGCTTTGGCAGTCCCTTTGACCTATACGTCTAACCGGAATTAATCGATGCGCTGTCCGGAGACTGCTAGAGAAGCCTATGAGAAACTCTCCAAAGCACGACCACTCGCAAGGGTTCGCGGAACACGACGCAGACGGTCAAGCAGGCTCTTCTTCGCCCCTGAGGTATCGAGGTTCTGGCGCTTTAGCACTTCCTTCAACACTCTTACCGTGCAGCCTTTGCCATTGAAGAGCCTCTCAATACTCACATCGACGCCTTCGACGCTCATCTTGCGAGCGCGTTCTTTGAGAGCCTCATACTTAGCAACCAAATCCTCGGTATCAATAGCAGAGGCAGCCTTCTTCGCTGCCCGTTTCTTCTTGGCAACGACAACCGGAAACTCATGGTGGATGAGGTAGTGCTTCAGTTGTTCCTTGCGATCAGCAGGTCGTCCAGCGGGCGTCCCATCGAGTGCGGAAATTACGGAAGAGAGAATCGGTCCGGTTGCCTTCGAAATACGATTCCACAAAGACGAAGTCAGTTCCGCTCCGATTTTTGATCCCGAGACGTGGTTTCGCACGAGCTGGAGAAGGCTTGTGTGGGTGAGTCTCGGAGGCTGAAACTTCGCGCTGGCACAGAACTCCTCTAGCGTAAACCCTTTCCCGGTTGAAAGGAACTTCAGCAAAGGTTTCAACTGCGAATCCAGGGAAAGCAGTTCAATGGTTTCGTCGACGGTCATAGCTTCACAAAACGATTCATACGCTTGATTGTCTCCTGGGCCAATTGATCGAACTCATCCTTTGCTTCTTTGATATGGCCGTAGGCGGTTTGTCCTCCCTCAAGCGTTCCAAAATCCTTGAAGAGGCTAATCGTGCGATCAAATACCGCAATATCTTGCTCATACGTAGCAGACCAAGCTGCCGCTTGATCCTTTAGGGTTTCGTAGGTGTTGCCATACGGTTTCATGAACTTGCCCCCGAACATTCGCACTTCGTTCGCAATCAATCCTAAAGGTTGAGCGCTAGTCACGTTGCTCTTGGTGATTTCTGTAATCCACTTCAAAGTCCGACCGATGGCATCAATGCTATCATCTTGGAGTTTCGTGGGAATCAGGTATCCATCTGAGGCAGCGAGGGCGTTGATGCAACTGACTGTCAACCGAGGAGGGCAGTCGAAGATCACGTAGCTATACTTAGCATAGATATCTCCACAATGAAGCGATGGCAGGTAGCGGAATCGGACTTCGTAGTCCCGTTTGGTTACGGCACGGATCAGTTCAAGCGTGCCCGCCTGATCAAGCCTCTCGTGAGCGCAAATTACATCAATCTTCGAAGAATCCGCTGATGGCAGGAGCATCTTCTGAAAGTCGCCAGCAGCCAAAGGTTCTTTCTGAATCAACCGAGTCGACGTTAATAAATCATGGTCTACAAGCGGGCTTGTTAGGAAGTCAGTGCGCTTAGTCACATCGACAACTCGATTGCTCAGCGTTCCCTGGAAATCGATGTCGACCAGCAGCACTCGCTCGTCGAACCCAAGTTGGTCAGCTAAGGCCGTCGCAAGATTAGAGCTGATCGTCGTTTTTCCGACACCACCCTTTAGGTTTAGAACGGAGATGAAGCGGGTGGTCCGGTCTCGTCCAAGTTGAGGTTTCGACGGTTGAGCTTCTCCAGCTTTCCGGCACCAGAACTTGCCAATGCTTTTGTCAGCCTCGATGCTCGCGATGTTCCCATGAAGCCAATCCAATTCGCTTTGCATCGCATCGAGCCTCTTGGTTCTCTTAGCGAGTTCGTCGGACGTTTCCACAAGTTGTGAGTGGAGTTCTTTTGTGCGCCAGCGCATCAGCACCCAGCCCATGAAGCATCCGATCACCAGGCTAACCAGCGCAGCCACCACGGGATTCTTGTCCATGATGCCAACGACTGAGAGGACTATGGGAGCCAGCCCTCCCAGGAGCAGCGCCCCCAAAGAGCGTAGTCCTTGCTCCTCGCCAAAACGGCTTAGTAAAGAAACCTGGCGCTGATGTACGATCCACTTCGGAAGCCTACAAGCGAGGAGCGAACTGTCCATTTTTATAGTGAGAAGAATAACCATCTGCTCTACAGTTTCTGCATTTCACGGAAATCAACGGAACCGCGCTGAAGAGATCCAACTCAGCATTGTAGTACCTGCCGAAAATCCCTGATGTCACTCGGCGATCTCCATTTCAGCCTGATCTCGGAAGGCTGCCATCAGTTTCTTCAGGTGGCTAGTCGACCGCTCTGTGAGGTTGTCCGACTTCCGCCGATTCAGAGTTCTCGGCATAAACTCCAGATTCCCTATCCAGTTCTCAAACTGGGAAGCCTTGGACACAGGCACGATGTGATCCACCTCAGCGATCTCTCCCGCATAAGGCCCTCGTTTGATGGTAGGAGCACGCCCTCTACGAATTTTGGCTAGATTGTCAGGTGTGAGACATCCAAGCCGCTCCAGGATGGTGAGATTCCGTAAGAGCGAGTCCTTCGCGAGTTGTCCGCGTGGCGTCCTGACGTGCCCTGTAGCATCGATGATGGAAGCGGGGGCTCCACCTTCCCCCTGGGCAACGTGGAGCCAGTAGCAGGCTTTCCTGAGCCGTGGGTTAGCTGCACGGTCGCTCTTGAGCGTATCGAGCTTGGCGGCTTGGGCTTTAGCGAGTTTGGGCCGATCATCGAAATATCCTCAGAATGCGACGTGAGGTGATACTGCCAAAGGTGCCAGAAGGGGCTTTTGGCAGTTTTGGCAGTAAAGGGTTTAGGCACTTCTCAGAATTTCCGTTTCCGGCAACTCCTTAGCCTGTCCTATTCATGAAGACACAATGTGAGAGCACGGAGCGGCGATTATCCTGTAGTGCGCATGATAGTCGAGTAGAAAAAAGCCGCTGGTGCGGCATTTGGGGCCAAAATTCCGGGTGTTCGCGCCTTCAGGGCACA
>CALLLI010000132.1 GCA_938082635.1 uncultured Verrucomicrobiales bacterium | reverse complement strand
GAAAGCATGAGAGCCACCCATTCGTCGCATTCTACGGCGAAGGTGGCACCTTGGCCTTCGGAAGCAGCGGCTATGAGATCTTCGATCCAGAGGGCAAGGTGACCAAAACGGTCGCTCCCGACTTCAGTGACGTCCATCACTTCAAGAACTTCATCGATGCCATCCGCGATGGCAGCCCGCTAAACGCTCCCATTGCCGACGCTCAAGAGAGCACCATGCTCTGTCACTTAGGCAACATCGCCTATCGTCAGGACGCCACGTTACAGCGCACGAAAGAGCAGTCGTGGAAAGATATTATTGGGCAAGAGACACCCTCATGGAAACGCTCCTATCGCGCTGGATGGGAAACCCTTGGATAGCTCTAAATATCCGCGATACCGCGTTCAGCGACTTCCTTGCGGAAGACCTGGATATCACCTAACGGATTCACTTGCTCGAAGCGGAACTGCTTGAGGCGGATCAACTCGAGCATGGCGAGGAAAGTCACGATGACTTCCGTCCGAGAGGTCGCTTCGTCAAAGAGACTAAGGAAAGGCATGCCCACGCCAGGCGCGAAGCGCTCTAATAAATAATCAATCTTGTCACTGACCGTGTACGGATCGTCTTTGATCTCGCCTAGCTCGAGCTCTTCTTGGAAACGCTTGAGGACTTTTTGGAAGGCGCGAATGAGGTCAAAGATACTAACATTCGGCGGAGGTGGCGGCCCCTGTGGGAACTTCATCACTTCAGGGATGCTCTCAAAGAGTTCCCCCTGCTCCATCTCACATTGACCCAAATAATTGGCAGCGTCCTTGAATTTCTTGTATTCGACCAGCTGCCGAATGAGATCCCAGCGCGGATCATCTTCCTCCGCGTCTTCCTCGGGAAGTTGCTCTGGCTTTGGCAAGAGCGTGCGACTCTTGAGATACATCAGATTGGCCGCCATGACCACGAACTCACTCGCGAGGTCGATGTTGAGCATCTTGAACGTGTTGATATACTCCAAGTACTGCTTGGTGATCCGCTGGATCGAAATGGCGTAGATATCGAGCTCGTCCTTCTTGATGAGGTAGAGCAGAAGGTCCAAAGGCCCCTCAAAGATATCGAGCCTAACCTTGTATTCCTCTTCTGCGTCCTCGGTGCTCATAACTCTAGCGGATGCGCTCTAAGAGATAGGTGAGAAGATCAGCAATCTTGATCCGCTCTTGAGTCATGGCATCGCGTTCGCGCACCGTGACAGTACCCTCAGCCTCAGGGCCATTCTCACCGATAGTGTCGAAATCGATCGTCACGCAGAAGGGCGTGCCAATCTCATCCTGACGACGGTAACGCCGTCCGACCGCACCGCCCTCATCGTAGAAAACATTCATGTGAGCGCGAAGTAGTTCCTGCACCTCACGCGCTTTCGCCACGAGCTCAGGCTTGTTCTTCAACAGAGGGAAGATACCGCACTTCACCGGAGCCATCCGAGGAGAGAAGCGCAAGACCGTGCGCATTTCTTCTTTACCCTTATCGCTCGTGACCATCTCCTCATCGTAGGCCTCACAGATGACCGCCAGCACTGTGCGATCGACACCAGCACTCGGCTCAACCACGTGAGGAATGAATTTCTCGTTGGTGACCTGATCGATGTATTCTAACGATTTACCACTGTGCTCCTGATGCTTTGTCAGGTCGTAGTTCGTACGATACGCCACGCCCTCCAGTTCCTGGATGCCGAACGGGAATTCATACTCGATGTCATAGGTACCTCCGGAGTAGTGAGCGCGTTCTTTCTCTGGCACATCAAGGACATGCAGCTTCTCACGCGGAATACCGATCTCTTCGTAAAACTTGAGCCGCGATTCCAACCACTCCTTCAGCAAGGGCAAGCCGTCTTCCGGACGACAGAAGTACTCGATCTCCATCTGCTCAAACTCGCGGGAGCGGAAGGTGAAATTGCGGGGGTTGATCTCATTGCGGAACGCCTTGCCAATCTGGGCGATGCCAAAGGGAATCTTGATCCGTGAGGAATCGCAGACGTTCTTGAACTGCACGAAGATTGCCTGGGCAGTCTCGGGACGCAGGTAGGTCACATTGGATTCATTCTCCACTGGACCGACGTAAGTCTTGAACATCAGGTTGAATTCTCGTGGCTCCGTTAAGGTTCCAGGCTCGGTCGAGTTCGGGCTCGGAATGAGCGCGTGCACTTCCTTCGAGGCTTCCATGAGAGGCATCATGACGAGCGAGGCGATCTCGCCCTTAATCCCGCCCTTCTTCTGAATCTTGCGAATCTTCTGCTCTGCCTCTTCTGCCATGGTGGGTGATTCAATCACCGACACATAGCCGTGGGACTCGCCACCAATGACGGCCTCAGCATAGAAGACCTGATCAGCGCGAAAGCGTGCCTTCGTCTCCTTACAGTCAACGAGCGGATCGCTGAACGTACCGACATGGCCGCTTGCTTCCCAAACCCGGCGATTCTGAAGAATGGCGCCGTCCATGCCGACCACGTCATCACGGTCCCGCACCATGCGCGTCCACCAGTAGTCTTTGAGGTTCTTCTTCAGCTCGGTACCGAGAGGGCCGTAGTCCCAACAGCCATTCAAACCACCATAGATCTCGCTGGACTGGAAGACGAATCCGCGGCGCTTGCAGAGGCTCACGATCTTGTCCATGAGCACGTTGCGCGCGTTATCAGAACTGAATTTGGCGTTGGACATAGGAAGCGTGAAAGAAGCAACTCTGGCTGAATTAGCAACCCTTTTGACAGCTGAGATAAAGAGACTCTAACAGTTATTTAACTACTCCGTATCATCCAATCCATACGCCTCCACGCACACGTCACCTAGCTCATCTTCGTAAACGGACAACGTCATCGGCCGGCAGCAGACCTCACAGTCGTAGTCCAACTGCGCGGAAACCTCGCTCGCGTCAGGCGGAGGAATTCGGAAAGTCTCAAAACAGGTCGGGCAGGTCACAGGAATCCATTCCACCTCGTATCCACGAACTCGGTCGCACCTTGGTCAATCGCATACACCTCATAATTTCGCATAATCGAACTGAACCCATAAAGATTTATCACATCAACTGTGATTTTAGTAATGAACAAGAAGCCCCGATCACGCAAACGCAAGCAGACGCAACGCCAGGGATCTGCCCAGTAGAGCACTTCAAACGCGTCTGCACCTCCGAAGCCAGCCAAACTCTGCGCCAAGATCCGACTGCGCGCGGTCGCCGCGTTATCGACTCAGCCAGCAATCTTATCAGAGCTGCACGAGCCTAGGTAAAGGAAGCTCCCAACGAGACGTCCAGTGAACCGGCTGGCGAGCCCCACTGCACACACGCCTCCCCCGCAGATCGATCTCGACCTAGAGCTCGGAGAACTGCCCCCCTCTCCAGCACCGCCCCTCTCCACTAGAGATGCCAGTCTGCCGAGCACACGCACCGATTTGGGCGGGCGGCACCCCATATTTCAGCCGATCGTTCATCTAGATCCAGAACCGGCCTGGGAAGAAGACCCTGCAACGCCGGCTCGCGTGAGCTCCTCCAGCGGGCGCACGCGCATCACCCGACTGACACTAGCCTCACTAACCACGCTCGTTGCCAGCGGCGCCATGCCACCAGCCGCTCGCGACACCCATCCGCCCGACACCCATCCGCCCGAAACCCATTCACAAGCCATTCCGCTAACCGCAGAAGCGCCTGTCACGCTATTGGAGAAACTAGACCGCCTGCTTCGCGCCGACTCCATTGGGACCAAGCAGATGTTAGTCACCTCGCCCGACAGCATCAAGGATTCCACAACAATCCCCTGGGCACCAGCAGCACCCCTAACCACTCTTCCAAGCCGCTACGACACACTGATAGATAACTCACCATCTGACGAGATCAGCAGTTCCCTGTTAGCGTGTTCGTCAGGAACAAGCTCTTCGACTGGCCTTCGTTGATAGGCATCGGAGATCAGGCGCTGAGTGAATTCATTCAACTCCGTCCTGCGCATGACGTAGAACTCCGCGTCATGGTCAACATCGCCGCTCTCGGCTCCAATCCTTGGCTCTTGTCTAAAGAAGACTACGAACGTGTACACGTTTATCAGATCTGGAAGGCATGACTAACCCGAGTTTCTTGTTAGTGTGTCAAAACCGGCTATTTTGACGATTATTTTCAACTCGAAACATCATAACTCGTTGATAATCAACGCTTCGATTTCTGGGTTTCATTTTGTAGTGCCTAGCTTTAACTTATCGAGGTTGGCTTTCTTCCGCGGTCCCATAGCTTGGCGGT
>CALLLI010000131.1 GCA_938082635.1 uncultured Verrucomicrobiales bacterium | reverse complement strand
AAGTGCGCTGGCGAAGCAGTTGCACGGTGCTATGGACGGTGCCTTTGCGGGGATCGTCCAAGGCGGCAGCGAGATTGGCTAACAAACCATCGGCGATGCCACTACTCACGAGCGCTGCGAGACCGGCGTCGCTGGAGAGTTAGGGTTCGTCAAACTGCGCCTCCCACCGCCTCCCGAATAGTGAAGCGACTTTGAAAGGTTTGCGTGCGTCTTTGCTTTTACCTGAATTGCCTCTTTTTATAGTCATAACTCACTGTTCATCAATAAGTTGCGAGCTGAAATATTTATCTAAATGTGTTTCTCATGAATAATGCAGGCTAGATAGGCAGCCTCCTTAAGTGTGTCTAACTCAATCGCCATGATAGAGAAAGCGTAGACAGACTCCGCTAAATCATCCGAGACAGATCGGCAGAACTGAGTCACATCCAGAGGCGCCTCCAACTCTTTCCTAACGAAGTCTAATTCTTCTTCAGTCACATCGCCCAACCGACCCAATATAGCATCCTGCTCCTGCCGATCTACCGATCCATCCACCTTGGCCGCATGGCACATGGCGCGAATTAGAAAAACCGCCTGTTCTTGCTGCTCTTGAGACGGTTGTCGATCTCGTGGGCTCTGGCGTGGAGGCTCTGGCGCCGGCGCGGGCTGAGCACTTCGTTTCCCGCGTCCGAGCACACCTCCCAGCAAATCTTCTAGGAGACCACCCGAGCGTCTCTTAGGAACGCGTTGACATTCTTGCGGAACGGGGAGGCGGCGCCACCTCAGGCTCACTCTGCCAAGTTCTCGGCGCGGAACGCTGGCAATCATCGTCATCGTCATGCACTCCAAGAAGGTCCTCAAGCGTCTCTGCCATACGGCCCCCACCGCCCTGCTTACTCTGAAGATCACGCATTCGACCACTGTTCGTCGCGTTCCCGCCTAAAATTTCTTTTGCCTAAAATTTCTTTTAATATCGATGTCGCATCCGTGCGAACATCATGTCGAAACTACGCGGGAAAGCACAAGAGGAATCACCTCGTCCGCAGGCCGCTTTACAAACACTCCTCTCAGCTCGATAGTGCTCCGTCAGTCCCCTTTCCCTACAATCTCCCCTACCTATGAAATGGTCCCCTGTGGCCCTGGCATTCCTATGCCTTGGCGTCTCTCTCTCTCCGCTCATCGCAGAGCAAGTTGTCTTCAGTGAAGTCATGTACCACCCCTCTGCAGACACCTCTGAATTTATCGAGATTCAGAACCTAACATCCACCCCTTTTGACATTGCTCAGTGGGAACTCAAGGACGGCGTAACGTTCACCTTTCCTAATTTCACAGAAGCCAATCCGACCCATACTTTTTTAAAGGCCTTCGAAAGAATCGTCCTCTGCGACACAGATCCAGCAACGTTCCGGACGGCCTATGGCCTTCCAGCTGCCATTCGCGTCTTCGGCCCCTGGTCAGGGAAACTAAGTGATAGTGGAGAGAGAATCACTCTGGATGACAAGAATGGAGTGACTCGATGTACGCTGCGATACAACGACAAAGGCGTCTGGCCGGTAGCTGCCGATGGCACCGGACACAGCTTGGTCTTAGCGGATACCAGTCGCGTCATCGATGACTATCGCGTGTGGAAAGCAAGTCCAAGCAAAGGTGGCACTCCCGGCACTCCCGAGCCCATTCTAGCAGAAGAGCCTTACCCCAATCCGAGTGTTAGCCTAACCAATGGACTGGTGTACGTGAACTATGACGATGCCTGGGACATTCATGATCAGAACGTGGATCTCGGAAGCTCATGGAAGGACGTCGGCTACAACTACGCTGACGCTGGATGGACACGCATCGGTGATGCCGAGAACAACGGAGGCCTCTACGGTTTCGAAACCTCTTCAGTCCCTAGCCCGGGTATGCAAACACCGCTCCTCAACAGTCCGGAGGCAGCAAATCATCTCACTTACTACTTCCGGAAGGAGTTCACCTACAACGGCCCCACCGCAGGCACCTCTCTCACAATCGACCAGATCCTAGACGACGGTGCGGGCTATTGGCTGAACGGCCAATGGATCGGCGGCGTTGGCACCTCAGAATCAGCCGGACACGGAACAACCGCAACTCGCGTCGTCACCAATGCCACCGAAGAGCTTGGTCTAATCAACATGACCAATCCGCCTCTCGTCGATGGCGTCAATGTCATTGCCACCACTCTCAAGCAGACCAATGCCATCAGTTCGGACGCCGTCTTCGGCATGCGCCTCAGCATCGCGGCCCCCATCAATTCTAGCATGCTCATCAACGAAATTGTCCCAAGCAACACAGCTGGATTCATCGAACTCTACAATCCAACGGACTCGCCTGTCACGCTCAGCGGTTACTATCTCAGTGACGACCCTGCCGATCTCACCAAACATTTAGTTTCTGGCAATCTCGTCGTCGCTGCCAAAGGGCTGGCTTCCGTTGGCTATTCCGAATCTGGATTCACACCGAGTATGACCACCACCCTGTATCTTACAGAACCTAACGGCAGTACCGTGACCAGCGCACTCACAACCGCCATGCCACTCGACGGCAGATCTCTCGGTCGCAAACCTGCAGGGAGTGCCGCCTGGTTTCTGTTTAGCGCCCCGACCCGCGACCTTCCGAACGCGAGCACAGGCTCCTCCGACAGCTTCCTAACCATCAACGAGATGCATTTTGACACGACTGGCAATGCCGATTGGATCGAATTACACAATCTCAGCAGCACCACAACCAGCGCGGACAGCTTATCAATCGCGAGCACTCGCGATTTCTCAGATAAAATGGCGCTGGATGGCGATGTCAGTGGATTGGGATTCACAAGCTGGGACACCGCGTTCCCTACAGAGAACGGAGAGATCACTCTCTTTCTCATCGACTCGAGTGAACAGGTATTAGATTCCGTATCTGTCCGGAGCCATTCAAGTCGCGCACACACCGCAGCGTTTCCCAATGGTTCCAAGGAATTCTATGTGTCGGCTACTGGCAGCCGCGATTCTAGCAATGACCCTGATCGACAATCCTCGATCGTGATCTCCGAACTCATGGTCGAACCACCCAGCGGCCATCGGGACGGCGAATTCATCGAACTCTACAACAAGGGTAGTGCCAGTGTTGACCTGACCTCTTGGGAGTTTGATAAAGGCATCGACTACACGTTCCCCAGTGGCACAACGGTTGCTGCCGGCTCCTATCTCGTCATCGCGGCCAATGAAGCACTCACAGCCGTAGCGCATCCAGCAGCGACCGTCATCGGTGACTATTCTGGCAACCTTGCCAACGGTGGTGAGCGCCTTCGACTCGTCGATGAATGGGGCAATACCGCAGATGCGCTACACTACCATACAGGTGGCGACTGGCCCGCTCTAGCCGCGGGCCAAGGCTCTAGCATGGAACTCCGCCATCCCGACATGGACAACTCGATGGCCAGTGCATGGGCTGACTCCGATGAATCTAACAAATCATCATTCTCAACTTACACTATCAGTGAATCCTACGAGCAACTTAGAACCATGGGGACGCCGTCCGACTATGAAGAGTTGCACCTACACGCCGTAGGCGATGCCCATCTCGCCCTACGCAACCTCAGTCTCTCCCGCAATAGCATGGGCGGGTCCATCCTTCCTGGCGACGGCGAAATCGTCGTGACCGACGGAGACGGCGCCACAGGCTGGCTATGCCAAGGAACCCACCATGGCAGCCACATGAATGGCAGCGTGTTTCACCTCGTTTCCGATGGCCACGGAGACATCAAAGCGAACCGGTGCGAGACGGACATCGTTGCCATCGAAAAAGATGACGCACTAAGCTTCGACTTTGAGGCTCGATGGATCTCAGGGAAGCCCACTCTCGTCGTCGCGACCTGGGACCGCTCGTTCGGAGGGATCCTCCGTTTGCCTATCCCAGCCAACCTCGGCTCCCCAGGCAGTGCAAACTCGGCTTCTATTGCCTCACCAGCGCCAACGGTTTCGGCTCTCCATCACCATCCCGCTGTGCCTACCTCAAGCGATCCTGTCAAGGTAACCTCACGAGTCACATCGGCCATTTCTCTAACATCTGTCAATCTCCGACATCGGCTCGACAACAGCACTGGAAGTAATCCGTGGGCGACCACCACCATGGCGGACGATGGCCTTACCCAAGGCGATGAAATCGCAAACGATGGACTCTACACAGCCACAGTCACTGACTATCAAAGCGACAGCAATGTGATTGAGTTCTACGTCGAGGCGTCCACAAGCGGAGGCACAAGCGTCCAGCCCTCCAACTCACCAGACCGACCTGCACTCTGGGTGGTGGACAATTCCGCCATAGCCCGCGATCTCCGAACTGAGCGTTTCGTGATATCGGCACGATCACTAAACGCCCTCAGCAGAGCCGGCGACAGCCAAACGTTTGACTACAAATTTCCAAGACTCTCCAACCACTACTTCAACGCCACGTTTATCGGCGACGAAAGTGAGATCGTCTACAACTGCGAACTCCGAAAGAGCGGCAGCCCCTGGACTCGAGCAGGAGGATCAGATCTCTCACGGGCGAAGTGGAAGACACCAGGAGACTACCGTTACCGAGGCTACTCCCGACGCTCGATCGATAACGATGCCAATGGTGGTCGCGCCTATCACAATCGTATCATTCGCTACTGGCTCTATCTCTTCGGCCATGCTGCCAATGAAAATGAATTCATCCGAGTGGTCGTGAATGGAGCCAATGCCGCTATCCGAGAAGACGTCGAGCCAAACTCCAATGATTTCCTGAAACGAAATTGGCCAGATGGCCAACTGGGTGAGCTCTATCGCATCGACGATGAGTGGTGGTTCGAAGACAATTGGAACCGACAGAATCGCAATGCTGACTGGTCCTACAAAGACACCGACGAACCCGAACGCTATCAGTCAGAATGGATCAAGCGCTCACGCGAAACCGAGTATGACTACGGAGCCTTCATCAATTGGGTGAAATCTGTTGGTGAGAACGACTTTACGCGAGAAGAGATCGAACGCATGGCGGACATCGACATGATGGCTGCGAACGCCGTCGTCCGAGGCTGGTGTGATGACTGGGATACACTCACGCGGAACAGAGGAAAGAACGGCTACTTCCTCCGGCGAAATACCGACCATCGCTGGATGCTCATTCAGTGGGATTCAGATCTAACCTTCAGCAACTCTAACGCCCCATTCATTGGCGGTCTCCCTGGTGTGGGAAACTTCTACTCGAAGCCGTACGTCCAGCAGCGGGTGAATTACTACCTCGGCGAGATGCTCGACAAATACACACACAATTCTGCACGGTTGGCAGCCTGGTTTCAATGTGAGGAGGAAGCCTCGCCTTCCTACGCAAACAACGTGAGCATCTATACCACCTGGAACGCCAACCGCGTAACTCCAGCCCAGTCAGAAATAGGCTCGGCACTTACCACAGCGCTGACCATCACACCTACTAGTACAACAACTGCGAGCACAATCGCCTTAACAGGCACCAGCCCCTACAACGCCTTCACCATTCGTGTAGCAAACCATCCAGAAGCCATCGGACGCTTTGATACCGAGACAAGCTGGACGCTGACAGGCCTAGTTCTGCAAGAAGGAACCAATTCAATTACAGTCCAAGCAGTTGATGCCAACGGCATCGTTGTCGCCTCGACGACCACCTCGGTCATCAAAACCGGCAACGCTCCACCTGTCATGACGCTGGATGCAGATCCCGGATCGCTAAATCTTGCCGTGAGCAAGACCTTGGCTCTCGATGCCTCTGCTAGCATCGATCCAGAAGGGAGTGCTCTCCTGTATGCTTGGACACTAGATCCGATACCAGAGGCAAGTTTCAGCCCTCAAGGCCTCGCCAACACCGTCGTCTCCTTTGCCAAACCAGGACTCTACAACATCAGCATTACCGGCACAGATGTCGCACTCGAAGAAAGTACACTCACACGAGAAGCTGCCGTCTACGTAGCTTCTGGATGGAGCCCATTCTCCACACCTCTGCTAGAGCCCCACTGGTCCCTAGAGAATCTCGTGGTTCGAAATGGAAGCACTCCGAATGCTTGGTACTCCCTTGATGACCGTGCAGGCAAGCTCACCTTGAAACTCGAAGGAGAGAACGCTCTTCTCCTCACTCAGCTCTCCCCGCAGCACCCCATGATCTGGCGGGACCTCCCCTCGACGACCGATTGGTCATTTCATACCGACCTTGAGTTGGCCTCTCTACAACAAGGAGACTTCATGGCAGGTCTGATTGTTGAAACCGAAGAAACGTCAACGACACGCTACGTCTTTGGAATGGAAGATGGCGATTTCATTTCTGTGAAACGCGCACAAGGAGGATCCTACCTCTCTCTGGCATCCCTCTCATGGAACAAAGGCAAAGCCACTATACGAATACGTCGAACAGGCGCAGCGCTCTATTTCGACTACCGTGGCGAACCTGGCCAGTGGTTTACACTACACACGGAACTACTTGATATCGGGACCCAAGCGAAGCAGGGCGGACTCTTCGCCGCAACCGATGTTCCAGAAGCCGTTCGATTCGAGTTTGACTACGCGATGCTCGTCGATCCCGAGACGAGCACTGACGCTCTCACCGCCCTCCGCGTCACCGAACTTATGTACCACCCTAAGGATGGCAGCTCCCTCGAATACATCGAGCTTACCAACATAAGCTCGATGAACCTCGATCTAGAAGGCGCGACCTTCGAAGCCACTCGCCCCTTCGACGCGTTCACCTTTCCTAGCACCGTTCTCGCGCCTGGCGAATACACCGTCGTCGTGGCAGACACAGCCGCCTTTCAAGCTCGATACGGACCTGACATTCGCATCCTCGGCCAATGGGCCGGTGGAGCACTTTCCAATGCCGGAGAGCGGGTCGCCCTTCGTGATCCAAATGGCAACGTCATTCACGACTTCACCTACAACGACAAATCGCCCTGGCCAGAAGTTGCCGATGGCCAAGGCCCCTCCTTGGAAGTCATCGATCCCACCGGCAATTACAATTCCCCTAGCAATTGGTTTGCGAGTATCAGCGAGAATGGCTCTCCCGGAAGCGGTCCTGACCAAGATGCCGATGGACTTACAGACGCCGAAGAAGCCATTCGAGGGACTTCTATCAACAACGCCGATTCCGACGGTGATGGCATGATCGACGGAGCAGAAGTCCTCGCTGGCAACGATCCACTCAACTCAAATTCATTGCTCGAAATCACCAACCTCATCCAGAATAGCGTTAGCAGAGCAACAACAACCACCTGGTCAACCGTACCAGGAAAGACCTACACCGTGCAGACGAATAGTGGTCTGGATGACGCAACGTGGACTGATGTCGCGACGCTGACTGCGACCGGCAGCAGTCTCACCGTTGAGGATCCCTCGGTAACGCTCAACGTTGTGCGGCGCTTCTATCGCGTCGTACTGGTGAATCCGTGATTCTTTCTTAGTTTCGAGACGATGGGGCCGCTACTCGTGACTATCAGACAATGTGGCGTATGATCCCCATTATGTGCCGTCGCGACCGTGCTGTGCGGTAGTACTCTCTCCCGTGGGAACGGGAGTGACGACGGGCGGCAAATATTTTTTCATAGGCGGATGCAAATTCGTCGCGCTTCCTTCCCAACAGACGCCCCTCATCCTCCATGCCCATTCGAGCACGAGGACAGCCCGTGTTTTCAGCGGCACGGTCACTACAAGCGCAACACCCAGCCGGAGGGCTCTGGCAGGACACGCATCCAGCGCTTCCTCTGCAAATTCACAGGCAAGACCCTCAGCGTCCTTCCCGACACCTTCCTTCCCTATCGCTCCATCAACGTGCCTGACGTCTAGGATTACTTTGATCGCGCTCAAGATCACCAGTCTCCGGCGCAAAGCAAAGTCGTCCGAGGCTGTCTCAATCGAGCCGCAAAGCGATTCGCTAGGGCAGACAGAGCTACCAGCCTCACCGACTTCTTCGGGCAACGACTCCCCCGCACCTCATCGCCTCAAGCCCTCTGGAAAGCCATGCGCCAGGCCGCAGGTAACCTCAGCCACATTCTCCTAGAGCTAGCCTCTCAAGGCAAAAGCCTCCTCGGAGACTACCGTTGCCTCAAGCCAAACTAACAGGACGCGCATTCTGGAAAGAACGATCCAACA
>CALLLI010000130.1 GCA_938082635.1 uncultured Verrucomicrobiales bacterium | reverse complement strand
ACCAGATACTCGGGATCGATTGGAAAGGGGCCTGCCCAGCGGTGAAGTCGGAACTGAAAGGAGCGACGACTTTGTAGTGCCTTCGCGACGCAGGCCCTGGTTTTATAGGAGTGCCACGCCGGTAATAAGAAACTTGGGTTAACATGATGGTGTCAGTCCGGGGCGGCCGCCAGCTCGGGTTGGATCGAGACGACTGTGCAAGGACCTTATGAGCCCTTTTTCGCCTACAAGGGCATCGGAGGCTACGGAAAGATCTTGGTCAATGCCGCGCCCGCCTCCGGCTCTGGAGGCAGCGTGATCGGCTGGACAACCAAGCGATTCGTGGTTGGTGCTGGTGAGCGCTTGGTGCGGTGGAATGCCTCCGAGCAGTCCCTTCTTGATGATCTACGATTCGTTCCAGGAAGTGCCGCTGCTGACGTCCTCGATTCTGAGATATCGTTTCTCCTTCGTCTCGCGCGCTGAATGGTCGAGGTCTTGAGGTGGACAATGCTCTGGCTCTGAATGGGAGTCTAAGTTTCCGGATTTTGGCTTCCGATGTTCTGAGTTTTTGGTGGCGGAAAGACAGTTAGAAGGTTGTCGTCTTATCGCCTGAGATCGATTCAAGTCGAGGCAACTCGGCTTCGGTCAATGCGTGGCATCGCGTGTTTCACCCGGTGAGTCCTGATTGGCAGTCGATCGGTATTTGGGTTCATGAGCATGGCGCGCTCTCGCAGATCCATGCGCATCATAGCGACGAGAGCCTTCACGTTGCCCTTTCCGGGAGCTCGTGCCGAGCCTTCAGCGCCCGCTTGCGGGGTGGTTGACTTCCTGGATGGCGAGAGGACTGACCCGGATGAAGAGGCAGACCAGCCAAAGAGGCTGTTGATGTCGGTGGCCGGAGCGGAGGGCTATCCGGAAACGAAGGCACCGACAAGAGTGGCAACCCTGGGCATCGCGATCAAAGCCTTTGGGATAATGCACCTGCGTAATGGAACTTGGCAAGGGGCTCGAGCAAGTCGAAAGCTTACCGGGGCCATAATTCTCGCTTTTTTCAGGCCGTGGAGTAGGGCTACTCCAGCGAGCTGGAGACGGCAAATTTCCTTATAAAAAGCCTTGCAACACTTGGATGGCAACCTAGTATCCGCGCTCCTTGCGAAAGGGGGGCGCATTCCGCGTCTCGTAATCGCAAGGACGATTATCGGGCGCATCCCGGAGAATAAGGCACCTCCCGCAGGTGACTTGTGTACTCTGGGTTCGTTCAAGAGTCAATTAACACAGTCTACTGCATGCCAACCATCAATCAGCTCGTTCGCAAAGGGAGAAAGAAGCAGGTCGAGAAATCGAAATCACCTGCGCTCTTCAAATGTCCACAACGTCGTGGCGTTTGTCTCCAGGTCATGACACGCACCCCTAAGAAGCCGAACTCGGCTCTTCGTAAGGTTGCTAAAGTTCGTCTGACGAATGGCCAAGAAATCATCGCCTACATCGGCGGCGAAGGTCACAACCTCCAGGAGCACTCGGTGGTGCTTGTGCGGGGTGGTCGGGTGAAGGATTTGCCGGGTGTGCGTTACCACGTGGTACGTGGTGCCTTGGATACGCTCGGCGTCGAGAAGCGTCGCAGTGGTCGTTCCAAGTATGGCACTAAGAAGCCTAAGGCTTCCTGATTCTGTTTTTAACCTTTTTTAATCATGGCACGTAGAAAACGCGTTTATCACAAACCGGTCCTCCTGGACGCTCGTTACGAGAGTCCTTTGGTGGCCAAATTGATTAACAAGCTCATGCGCTCCGGGAAGAAGTCTCTTTCTGAGCGGATTGTTTACAAGGCGATCGATCTTTCCAATGAGGGTTCCGAGAACGTCGATCCTCTCGAGGTCTTGCACCGCGCGATTGAGAATTCAAAGCCACGCGTCGAGGTGAAGTCTCGCCGTGTGGGTGGTGCAACTTACCAGGTCCCTATGGAGGTGACTGTGGCGCGCCAGGAGTCTCTCGCTATGCGCTGGATCCTTGGATTCGCTCGCGGCAAGAAGGGTGTCCCGATGCATCAGTGTCTGGCTAATGAAATCAAAGAAGCTGCCAAGAACCAAGGCAGCGCCGTGCGGAAGCGCGATGAGACGCACAAGATGGCTCAGGCCAACCGTGCGTTTGCTCACTTCCGCTGGTAGTCAGCTTTCTAGTTAGCGTCCCCGCAGTCATCTCAATGAACATGCCGAACAACCCCAATCATCCGAAGCGCTCCTATCCGTTGGAGCGCACGCGGACTATTGGGATTGCGGCGCACATTGATGCAGGCAAGACGACGCTGACGGAGCGCATCCTCTTCTATACAGGGATGATCCATCGGATCGGTGAAGTGCATGATGGCAATGCGACGACCGATTGGATGGAGCAGGAGCAGGAGCGTGGCATCACGATCACGTCCGCTGCGGTTTCCTGTGTGTGGAAGCAGGAGGCTGAAGAGGGGATGGTGAAACTGTCCTCGGGTCAGAATCAGCGTGTCAACATTATCGACACGCCTGGTCACGTTGACTTCACCGCAGAGGTCGAGCGCTCGTTGCGAGTGTTGGACGGAGCCGTTGCCGTGTTCTGTGGGGTCGCCGGTGTGCAGCCTCAATCAGAGACTGTCTGGCGTCAGGCGAACAAGTATGGTGTCCCTCGCGTTGCTTTCATCAATAAGATGGATCGCGTCGGTGCTGACTTTGATCGCGCTGTGGGTGATCTTCGTGAGAAGCTGAAAGCCAATGCGTGGCCGGTGCTGATTCCGATCGGCTCCGAAGAGGGGCTTCGCGGTCAGGTTGATGTTCTTAATCAACGCGCTGTCATCTATCAGGATGATGACGAGCTAGGATCTACTTACAAGATCGAGGACATTCCAGCTGATCTGGTCGATAAGGCTGAGGTGGCTTTGGAGGCGTTGCGTGAGCAGATGATCGATCTCGACGAAGAGGTTGGCACAAAGTTTCTCGAAGAGCAGGAGTTAACGATTGAAGGTCTCAAGAAAGCCATTCGCCGTCAGACAATCGCTAACAGATTCGTGCCGGTGGTTGGTGGTTCTGCTTTCAAGAACAAAGGCGTTCAGTATTTGTTAGATGCTGTGGTCGATTACTTGCCCGGGCCGCTCGATGTGGTGGCGACTGAGGGGCTTGACCCTAACGATCATTCTAAAACGCTCGAAGCGATCACAAACGACAACGAGCCGTTCTGCGCGTTAGCTTTTAAGTTGTGGTCGGACAAGTTTGGTAAGCTCGTTTTCTTCCGGGTTTACTCCGGAACGATTTCAAAAGGCGATCAGGTTTACAATCCGCGCACCGGCAAAAAAGAGCGTGTCGGGCGTCTGATTCAGATTCAGGCGAACGACCAGAAGGATGTCGATACTTGCTACGCTGGTGATATCGCGGCTTTGGTCGGTGTGAAGAATGTGGTCACGGGTGACACGCTTTGTGATCCTGCTCATGGCATCATGCTAGAGCCTCCGTCGTTTCCGGAGCCCGTCATCTCTATGGCGATTGAGCCACGGACGACAGCTGATTCTGAAAAGATGGCAACCGCTTTACAGCGTCTTTCCGAGGAGGATCCTACCTTCGTGGTGAAGGCAGACGAAGAGACGGGTCAAACAATCATCGCAGGCATGGGAGAGCTTCATTTAGAGATCCTCAAGGATCGCATGAAGCGTGAGTTCAAAGTGGAGGCGAACGCCGGCAAGCCGCAGATTGCTTATCGCGAGACAATCACTGCTGATGCCAAGGGTGAAGGTGTCCTTAAGAAGCAGAGTGGCGGCAAAGGCCAATATGGTCATGTTATTCTAAGCGTGACGCCTAACGAGCGCGGCAAGGGGCTCACCACCGAGGACAAGGTTGTCGGTGGCAACATTCCTAAAGAGTTTATCAATCCGTGTTTCACGGGCATTCGCGAGTCCATGATGAATGGCGTGATTGCGGGGCATCCTGTAGTCGACGTTCATGTGGAACTGCTGGACGGTTCCTCTCACGATGTGGATTCCACTGAGCAGGCGTTCAAGATGGCAGCGATCTTCGCGATGCGCGATGCCTTTCAGGGAGCTTCAAGCATCATGCTAGAGCCGGTCATGTCTGTCGAGGTAACCTGTCCGAACGAATTTCAGGGCGATATCATGGGCGATCTTAATCGTCGCCGTGCTCGCATCGCCAGTATCGAGACTCGTGATGATTTAAGTATGGTCAAAGCCGAAGTTCCGCTGGCGGAAATGTTTGGTTATGCTACAGACATCCGCTCGCTGAGTCGTGGTCGTGCAGATTACTCCATGTTGCCTTCCCGCTTCGAGCCGGTGCCGCAAGCGGTCGTCGATCAACTCACTGAGCAATATGGAGGCGGGTATTAACCACCCTCTTTGATTTAGAATCAGACCTTTCGAACCATGCAAAACCAAACTATTCGCATCAGACTCCGGGGCTACGATCATCGTATCCTTGATAAGTCGACCTTGGAGATTGTGGACACCGCGAAGCGGACCGGCGCTAAGGTGTCAGGCCCGATCCCGTTGCCCACCCGCATCGAGAAGTTTAGCGTGAACAGTTCACCTCACGTGAACAAAAAAGCAGCCGACCAGTTTGAGATGCGCACGCACAAGCGCCTTCTCGACATCGTGGACCCAACGGCACGCACGGTGGATGAGTTGAAGAAGCTCAATCTTCCTGCCGGTGTGGACATTTCCATTAAGATTTAATTTAAGAACGCCCTTTATCCCATCCAATGAGTTTAGGACTATTAGGTAAGAAGCTAGGCATGACCCGGGTCTATGACGATAAAGGGACTGCCGTTCCTGTGACGGTCATTGATGTCCGTGGCAATCAGGTTCTCCAGCGCAAGACTTCTGAGAAGAACGGCTACTCTGCTGTTCAAGTCGGTTACGACGATCAGAAGGAGGCGCGTTTAAACAAGCCGACCAAAGGTCACGTGGCTGCTCACGGTGGCACGCCCAAGAAATTGGTTCGTGAGTTCCGCTTCGAGAGTGATGAGTCATTGCCTGGTGATGATGTTAAAGAACTTGGGCCGAGTTTGTTTCAGGTTGGTCAGTGGGTCGATGTCATCGGCACTACGAAGGGTAAAGGTTTTCAGGGAGTTGTGAAGCGTTACAATTTCGGTGGTCTTCCTCAGACTCACGGTTCGATGATGCATCGCCGTCCTGGTGCGGTTGGTTGTGGCACCTGGCCTGGTCGTATTTGGAAAGGCCGCAAGATGCCTGGTCGTCACGGTAACTACCGCCGTACGATCCAGAATCTGAAGATTGTTCAAGTGCGTGAAGAGGATGGTGTCATCCTTGTGAGTGGTGCTCTTCCTGGTGCCAAGAGTGGCTACCTCGTTGTGCGTCCAGCGATTAAGAAACCTTTGCCCCAGGTAAGCTAACCGGAATTTAAGTCATGTCAGGATCAGTATTAACAATGGATCAAGCGGCTGCGGCCGAGATCACGGTGGTAACGGGACACACAGGCTCCCAGGCTGTCCACGATCTCGTCACTGCCTACCGTGCGAATCGCCGCACCGGCAGTGCGAACACCAAGACGCGTGGCGAAGTCTCCGCGACGAATGCCAAGCCTTGGCGACAGAAGGGAACTGGCCGTGCTCGTGCAGGTCGTACAAGTTCTCCGATCTGGCGTGGTGGTGGTGTCGTCTTCGGCCCTCGCCCTCGCAGTTACGCCAAGCAGGTCAATAAATCGACTCGCAAGCTAGCCTTCCGCGCTGCTCTTGGTAGCCGAATCGAAGATGGCGATGTGGTGATGGTAAACGACTTTGCCGTGAGCGATGGTAAGACGAAGAGTTTCGTGAGTGAGCTTCATACTCTTGCGGGCGGCCCCAAGGTGCTCGTCGTGAGCCAAGCTTTTGATGAGAAGACTTACCTCGCTGGCCGCAACGTTGGCCCATCACTTCTCATGACTGCCGATGAATTGAATGTCGAGCAGCTTTTACATTATGACAAGGTCGTGCTCACTGAGAGTGCCTTGCCGATCTTAGCCCGGAGGACGCAGAAATGAGGGATCTCTATCAAGTCATCAAATCTATTCGCCTGAGTGAAAAGGCGACCTACCTACTCGAAGAGAATAACGAGTATGTTTTCAAGGTTGATCGCGCTGCGAACAAGCTTGAGATTAAGCGTGCCGTAGAGCGCCTTTTCAAGACCGAGGTCGCTGCGGTTCGTACCTGCAATTACCGTGGCAAGAAGAAACGCGAGCGTCGTGCGGACTTTGGTCGCACTGCTCATTGGAAGAAAGCCGTCGTTAAGTTGAAAGACGGTGAACATATCGAGCTCGTTTAACTATCCCTTTAATTTCCAAAGGACTAACTTCTAACAAGAAGATCCATGCCTTTAAAGTCTTATAAGCCAGTCACGCCCTCCAACCGCTATAAAATGTGGTCGGATTTCAGTGAGATCACCAAGACCGAGCCAGAGAAGTCTCTGCTCGAGCCTAAAAAGCGTTCTGGTGGTCGTAATAATCGCGGACGTATCACTTGCCGACACATCGGTGGTGGACACAAGAAGAAGTACCGCCTCATCGATTTCAAGCGGAAGCGTCGTGACGAGCCCGCTAAGGTCATTGCGATTGAATATGATCCCAATCGCACCGCGCGGATCGCGTTGCTCCAATACAAGGGCGGTCAGAAGAGCTATATCCTAGCTCCTGCAGGTCTCGAGGTGGGCACCGCAATCACTGCTGGTGAGAAGGTGGCACCTGAAGTGGGCAATGCTCTCCCTTTGAAAGCCATCCCGCTCGGTAGTTCGATTCACAATGTCGAGATTCAACCTGGCCGCGGTGGTCAGGTGGCTCGTAGTGCTGGCCAGTCGGCGACTCTATCTAACCGTGAAGCCGGTTACGCTCTAGTGCGTATGCCTTCTGGTGAGATTCGTAAAATTCACGAAGAGTGCTATGCGACCATGGGCGTCGTGGGGAACCACGAGCACATGAACATTGTCAGTGGCAAGGCCGGAAGATCTCGTTGGTTAGGCATCCGCCCAACTGTTCGCGGTATGTGTATGAACCCTGTCGATCACCCTAATGGTGGTGGTGAGGGTAAAAGTAAGTCTGGCGGTGGACGCCAGCACTTGAAGAGTCCTTGGGGACATGCCAAGGGTCTGCGCACTCGCCCGAAGAAGAAGGCAAGTGATGCCTTCATCGTTACTAGCCGCCGCGACAAGAAGCGTCGTTAATCCAGACTCTCATCTAGCACTTAATTATTATGGGTAGGTCACTCAAAAAAGGTCCCTTCGTTAATTACAAGCTTCTCGCTAAGGTCGATCAGCAAGTCGGCGAGTCGAACAAGAAGCCAATCAAGACTTGGTCACGCAATAGCCTGATCATTCCTGACTTCGTGGGGCAAACGTTCCTCGTTCACAACGGCAAAGCATTCACCAGCGTCTACGTTTCTGAGAACATGGTCGGGCATAAGCTCGGTGAGTTCTCGCCAACTAAGAAATTCCTCGGCCACGGTGGTCAGGGCAAGAGGTAAGATCTCTGTTCGTATCCTCTCTCTAACCTCAATATGATTACTTCTATTCCATTCAAGACTTGGTTCGCCGGAGCGCTGCTAGCAGTGTGTTCTGTCGCCTGGCTTGCTGTGGGGCAGGAGGAATCCTTGAGGTTTGAGGTAGATGCCGCTCCGCACATTCAATTGATCGAGGAGTTGGAGAAGGAGAATAGTGAGCTTCGCCTCAAGTGCCAACAGTTGGAGGCCAAATTCAAGAGTGTCAGCAGCGGCGTGAGAGTGCTTGCAGAGCGCGAAGCCATCACGAAAGCCAAGCTGGAAGAAGTTCTTGAAAACGCGGCCAAGTCCAATGTTCGATTGGAGCTACTCAGTGGAGCTCTTGACCAGGATGGCAAAGGGTTTGAGGAGCAGTTGGCGAACGCGGCCAATGATTTCCGCTTAGCAGAAGAGCAGAAAAATCAGACTGCCCATGCTTTACTCAACTTGAGCGATGCTGTTGAAGCCTACATGGCTGCGGCGACGAGCGAGGATGAGGCAGCCAAGGTATCGGTAGCGAAGTCGATCAAGGACGGCGAGATTGCTTTAGGTCTCATTCTGCAAGAAGATCGATTTAAAGGGAGGAGCATCATCGAAGCCAGAGTGATTTCGGTGAACAAGGATTATCAGTTGGCTCTCGTTGATGTGGGGTCAAGGCACGGCCTTCGGGTGGGAACGCCAGTTTCATTTCACCGGAAGGATCGGACCATTGGAACGGCATTAGTCGTCGATGTCCGTGAAGCTATTGCAGGTGCGGTCTTCGTTGATCTCACTGATTCAAATGATCAAATTATCGTAGGGGATAGCATGAGAATCGATCCCGAAGGAGTATAAACGTTTTATCGGAAGCAAACATGAAAGTTATTTCGACCTACAAATCAGCCAGAATTTCGCCCCTCAAGGCGCGCGACGTTGCGCGTGAAATTCAGGGCCTTCCCGTCTCTCAGGCTCTCAACATCCTGAACTTCACGCCTCGTAAGGCTGCTATGCTAATAAATAAAACCCTCAAGGCTGCTGCTGCGAATGCGGAGAACAATCACGATCTTGATCCGGATGGCATGGTGGTCGAAGAAGCTACGGTGACCCCGGGACCTTCTTTTAAACGCTTCAAGCCACGTGCTCGTGGCTCCGCAAGTGCAATCAAGCGTCGTACTAGTCATATTCGCATTGTCTTAGCGCCAAACGAAGACGAAGGCTAGCCCCCCCGCGCACACTCGAACGAAACACGAATTTAGATTATGGGCCAGAAAGTAAATCCAATCGCATTCCGCCTCGCCGTCCAGAAGGACTGGGGCTCCAAGTGGTATGCTAACGAGAAAGACTTCCCCACTTACCTGCATGGCGATCTCGCCATCCGCGAGTATTTGAAGAAGAAGCTTCAGTTTGCCGCTCTTTCACGCGTCGTCATCGAGCGTGCTTGGAATAGTGTTCGTGTCACTCTACATACAGCCCGTCCTGGTCTGGTTATTGGTCGCAAAGGTGCTGAGATTGAGCGCATGACCACTGACATCTCTAAGATGACCGGTGATCGTCAGGTGAAGATTGACATTTTTGAGATCAAGCAGCCTGAGATTGATGGTCAGCTGGTTGCTGAGAATGTGTCTCTTCAGTTGGAGCGCCGCATTTCCTTCCGCCGCGCTATGAAGCGTGCGGTGCAGACCGCCATGGACTTTGGCGCTGAGGGCATCAAGCTCCGTTGCGCAGGTCGCCTCGGTGGTGCGGACATCGCTCGTGCAGAGTGGTATCGTAAAGGTAAAGTGCCTCTACAAACGCTTCGTGTTCCTATCGATTACGGCTTCTGTGAAGCCCGCACAACTTGGGGCATCATTGGCGTTAAGTGCTGGGTCAATCGCAAGCAAGAAGAGCCCAAGGCCGAAGGCAGTAGCGGGAAGAACGAGAGACCTGGCAATAGGTAAGCTCATCTAGCAAAGAACAATTTTAACCGAACAACTTAGAAAGAGAATCTTGTTATGGCATTGATGCCCAAAAAAGTTAAATACCGGAAGTCTCAGCGCGGTAGCCGTGCGGGGACTGCTCAACGTGGCAACGCGGTGAGTTTCGGCGACTTTGGTATGCAGAGTCTGGGACGTGATTGGATCACGAACAACCAGATTGAAGCCTGCCGTATTGCCATCAACCGCTACCTCAAGCGTCGTGGGAAGGTTTGGATTCGCATCTTCCCTCACAAGCCGATCACTCGCCGTCCACCTGAGACCAGGATGGGTAAAGGTAAGGGCGCGCCTGACAAATGGGTCGCGATTGTTCGTCCTGGCACCATGATGTTCGAAGTCGGTGGTGTTTCGGAGACGGCAGCGCGTGAGGCGATGCGCCTTGCGGCAAACAAGCTTGGCATTCGCGTTCGCTTCGTCGTTCGCCATAATCATTAATTTCCCTAGCACCTACTTGATTGACGATGAAGATCACTGAACTAAGAGAACTGAGCTCCGACGAACTCGCCAGCAAACGCCGCGAGTTTAAAGAGGAATTCGTTACCCACCTGTCTGTCCAGCAGCAAAGCGGTCAGCTCGAGAATCCTGCTCGTATCCGTTTGGTTCGCCGCACGGTGGCTCGGATCGAAACGATTCTGTCAGAGCGTCGCAACCAAGTAGTCGCTTCCTAAGTTTCCCGCAGTATCCCTTTCTAACAAGATTATACATTCATGAGCGAGACAGCATCTCAACCCAAGCGTGGACTACGCAAGTCCCGCGTCGGTGTCGTCGTGTCCAACAAGATGGATAAGACCATCGTTGTGGCCGTCGTCCGCCGCGTGCCCCACGCGAAATTCCGCAAAATCGTCAAAGTGACGTCAAAGTTCTACGCTCACGATGAGAAAGGCGAGGCCCAAGAGGGTGATCGCGTCCGCATCTCAGAGCAACGTCCTATCAGTAAGACGAAGCGTTGGCGTCTCCTCGAAGTGCTCAGCCACTAAACGATTTCACTCAAACTTTCTTCACCTCAAGGTAATACATTATGGTCCAGATGGAATCCAAACTCCACGTCGCCGACAACACCGGCGCGCGGATGGCTAAAATGATCGGTGTTCTCGGCACGCGTTCCCGCTCCGCTGGAGTGGGTGATGTCATCACAGCTCACATCCGTGAGGCGACGCCTACCGCTAACGTGAAGAAGGGTGAAGTCGTTCGTGCCGTTGTGGTGCGCACTGCCGCTCCTATCAAGCGTCCCGACGGTTCGGTCTTGCGGTTTGATCGCAATGCCATCGTCATCATCGATAAAGATAAGAATCCCAAAGGCACTCGTATCTTTGGCCCGGTTGCTCGCGAACTTCGCGAGAAGAACTTCATGAAGATCGTCTCTCTCGCCCCAGAAGTTTTATGAGCAAACGCAAGACACACGTTAATCGTGACGACATCGTCGAGGTCATTGCTGGTGCCCACAAGGGCCAGTCCGGCAAGGTTCTCCGCGTGCTTCGCAACTCAGACCAAGTGGTCATTGAGGGCGTGCGCATGATCAAAAAGCATGCGCGCAAGTCCGAAGATCGTCCAGAAGGCGGTATCATCGAGCTCGAAGGCGCTATCCACATTTCCAACGTCAAGCTGGCAACTGCCGCCTTGAAAGAGGCCTAATCCACGAACATGAAGCCTGAACTAAAACAGTTTTACGATGAGACCGTCATGGCGGCTCTCAAGGAAGATCTTGGTCTGAAGAATCTGCACGAAGTGCCTCAGATTGAGAAAGTCGTCATCAATTGCTGCGTGGGTTCCTCGCCTGACCGCAGTCAGGCCGTCGAAGACGCGGTGAACGAGCTGATCACGATTACTGGTCAAAAGCCCATCATCACGGTGGCTAAGAACAGTGTGTCGAACTTCAAATTGCGCGAAGGCCAAGAGATTGGTTGCAAGGTGACGCTCCGTCGTCGCTACATGTGGCAGTTTCTTGAGCGTCTCATTCACACCGCAATTCCTCGTATCCGTGACTTCCGTGGTATCTCTCCTAAGTCCTTCGATGGACGTGGGAACTACACGCTCGGTATCACCGACCAGACTATCTTCCCTGAGATTGAGTTGGATAAAGTGAAGCGTAATCTGGGTTTCGATGTCACCATCGTGACCACTGCAAACACTAACGAGCACGCGCTCGCCTTACTCGATAAGATGGGCATGCCTTTCCGGAAACCTTCCAATGCTGCCGCAGCTTAACCGAAATCATCCTTTATTGACATAGACCATGGCTGTCCTAACTGATCCCATTTCCGATTTCCTAACGCGCTTTAAGAATGCTAGCCGCGCCCGGAAAGATCAATTCACTGCGCCTTATTCCAAGATTAAGGCAGAGATCGCACGCATCCTTCAGGAAGAAGGTTATGTCTGGTCCTACGAAGTCGATACCTCGGGACAGTTTCCTGAGATCAAGGTGAAGACGAAGTTCGTCGATAAGACGCCTGCGTTGACAGATCTCAAGCGGGTGAGCAAGCCTGGTCTCCGCCAGTATATTGGTTCCAATGAGGTTCCTCGGGTCCTCAATGGTCTCGGTATTTCTATTCTTTCAACCTCTCGCGGGATCATGACGGGTCACGCTGCCAAGAAGGCGAAGGTTGGCGGTGAACTCCTTGCCAAAGTCTGGTAAAAACGCATTTCGTAGTAATTTAGAACGTCCCACGCTCACAAACCATGTCACGTATTGGAAATAAACTCATTGAGATCCCTGAGAAGGTGAAGATCTCAGCGAACGATCGTCATGTGGTCGTCGATGGTCCTAAAGGGAAACTCGAATGGGATCTTCCCAACACGATTGGCCTCAAACAGGAGGATACCACCATCACGTTGACCCGTCTTGACGACCATCGCTTAAGTAAGGCCATGCATGGCACCGCTCGCGCTATCGTTGCGAATATGGTGAAAGGTGTGTCTGACGGCTTTTCTCGTGATCTTGAGATTCAAGGGGTTGGTTTTCGTGCAGCCGTCAAAGGTAAAGCGTTAGACTTGAGCCTCGGCTTCTCTCATCCTGTGCTTCATCCCATTCCTGAAGGTTTGACCGTCACCGTGACGGACAATACCAAGATCAAAGTCGAGGGGATCGATAAGCAAGTTGTGGGTCAGTTTTCTGCTGAAGTCCGGGCCTATTATCCGCCCGAGCCATACAAAGGTAAAGGTATCCGAGTGGTGGGCGAGTATGTCCGCCGTAAAGCTGGTAAGAGTGTCCAGAAGTAATTTTTGTAGTAGTAGATTGTTAGAATAAGACGTCATGAGTAAACTAGATCGCCGAGTCGTTAGAAAGAAAATCCATCGCCGGATCCGTAAAAAGATCGTGGGCACGGCCGAGCGCCCTCGTCTTGCTGTGTATTTTTCCAACAAGAATGTTTATGCACAGCTCATCGATGATGATGCCGGCAAGACCTTGGCAGCAGCTTCTACTGTTGATAAGGAGGTCGGACATCGCGGGAAAGCTTGCGTCGCTTCTGCTACGAAGGTGGGTGAGGTTATAGCCAAGCGTGCTGCCGATGCCAAAGTTGGTGCTGTTCTTTTTGACCGTGGCGGTCACCTTTATCATGGCAAAGTGAAAGCCCTCGCAGACGCCGCACGCGAAGGTGGCCTGAAATTCTAATACTTGCCTACTTTTTTCAACTAATCTATCATTATGCGTAACCAGCGAAGCCATCAACCCCCACCACCTCCCACGGATGCGGATGGGAATGAGCTGATCGAGAAGGTCGTCTACATTAACCGCTGTGCAAAGGTGGTTAAAGGTGGCCGCCGTTTCAGCTTCAGTGCTCTCGTCGTCACGGGTAACAAGCAGGGTAAAGTTGGCTTCGGTTTCGGTAAAGCGAACGAAGTTGCTGAAGCCATTCGGAAGGCTAGTGACACGGCTAAGAAATCCATGAAGCCTGTGTCATTGAATGATAATACCATTCCTCACGAAGTGATTGGTGAGTTTGGTGGTGGCAGAGTCATGCTTCGCCCCGCCTCACCAGGAACGGGTCTTATCGCAGGCGGTGGTGTCCGCGCGGTGGTGGAAGCTGCCGGTGTGAAAGACGTCCTCGCTAAATCTTTGGGTTCTAACAACCACGCTAATGTGGTCAAAGCTACCCTCACAGCCCTCCAGTCGCTGCGTAATCGCGACGAGGTCTATAAACTTCGCGGCAAGAAAGTGTCCGCACAACAATCGATCTAAACTGACATGAGACTGCACACTCTCAAACCCAACCCTGGTGCCAAGCATCGTCGCAAGCGTCTAGGTTGCGGCGAGAGTTCTGGCCTTGGTAAGACTTCTGGTCGTGGCCACAAAGGACAGCGTTCGCGCTCAGGCGGTAGCATCCGTCCAGGCTTCGAGGGTGGTCAGATGCCACTTCACCGTCGCCTTCCCAAGAGGGGCTTCAGCAATATCCGTTTCAAGACGACCAACGCGGTCGTCAATCTAGTGGATCTTGAGGAGCGTTTCGAGGCTGGCCAAGTCATCAATGAAGCCGCGCTCCGCGAATCACGGCTTATCAAGGGCACCTTTGACTTCGTCAAAGTGCTTGGAAAAGGTGATGTCAGCAAGGCGTTGACTCTTGAAGGGCTTAAAGTGAGCACTTCTGTTCGGGAAAAGATTGAAAAGGCAGGTGGAAGCATTGCCGATTCCGCTCCTGTCGAGTCATAATTGACTCGCACAAGTTGATATTTCATAAGGGTGAGACGATAAGCAGGCCAAGCCGATGATTTCCGCATTTTCCAACACGCTGAAGATCCCTGAGTTACGGGATCGTATCCTTTTCACTCTAGCCATGATCGTGATTGTCCGCATTGGCGCGACGATCACGCTTCCTGGCGTTGATGCCACTGTCTTGCAGATGTGGCTGAAGGAGGCCTTGGAGAACGCAGACCGCGGAACGGCGGCTGTGACCGCCATGTTGAACGTCTTTAGTGGAGGTGCTTTGCAGAATGCCGCTATCTTTGCTCTTGGCATCATGCCCTACATCAGTGCATCGATTATGATGCAGCTGTTGTCAGCAGTGGTTCCTACGCTGAGCAAGATGCGCCGTGAGGACGGCGGTCAGCAGAAGATCAACCAGCTTACCCGCTATATTACGATTGCCCTTTGTATCTTCCAGGGATTCATGCTGGCGAAGACATTGGAGAATCCGGCGAATAACCCTTTAATGGCGGGCCTGAGCACCGTCATGTCGAAGACGGGATTGGAGCTCGTCCCTAATCCTGGTTGGGCGTTTATTCTCACGACCGTGCTTGTGATCACGGCAGGCACCTTGCTCCTTATGTGGATCGGTGAGCAGGTGACTGAGCGAGGTATTGGTAATGGTATCTCCCTTATCATTACGGTAAATATTATCGCCGCCCTGCCGGGTAGCTTGGTTCAGGTTTGGAGAACTTACATTGGTGGCACGGGTGAGGGCACGCAGAGCCCGATGGTCTTGGTGCTGATGGTGGGATTCCTTCTTATCGTGATCGCTGGTGTCATTTGTATCACTCAGGCGCAACGGAGGATCGCTATTCAATACGCTAAGCGTGTGGTTGGCCGCAAGGTTTATGGGGGCCAATCCACCTTCCTGCCATTGAAGGTGAACTACTCCGGCGTCATGCCGATCATCTTCGCGAGCGCAATTTTGATGTTCCCTTCCCAAATCATCAACTGGGTGTTTGGTAGCAAGCCTTGGGCTGAGAAAGCTGTCTTTATGTTGAGTGGCGGGCACTGGGTGTTCTATGCCTTGTCTGCAGTCATGATCTTCTTCTTCAGTTACTTTTGGGTGGCGACGATGTTCCAGCCGAGCCAGATCGCTGATGATCTCAAGCGTAACGGTGGTTATATCCCTGGCATCCGTCCAGGAAAGCCAACGGCAGAGTTCCTCGACTTCACCATGAGTCGTCTCACGTTTGCTGGTGCTCTCTTCCTGACTGTCCTCTTCCTTATCCCTGCACTTGTTTCGGGTCTGCTGAAGGTTCCGCCACAAGCGGCCCAGTTCTTCGGAGGAACAAGCATTCTGATTCTTGTTGGTGTATTATTAGATATTATGCGACAAGTTGAAACACACCTCTTGCAGCGCCACTACGACGGCTTCCTTCGCAAGGGTAAGATCCGAGGGCGTTCTGATAGGAAAGTTAGCACGGGCGGTGCGCCTACGGGTTCCCGGTCGACAGGCCTCCTCTGGCTTTATGTGGTCTTGGCGATTGTTATCGTCCTGGGTGGTTGCTACTTGGTCTATCAGCAGACCGTTGGTAGTTAGGTTCGGCTTTCTGGTCAGGAGCGAATGGGATTGCCCAGTCAAATTCTCTTGTTAGGTCCTCCGGGTGCGGGCAAGGGGACTCAGGCCAAACGAATCAGCCAACATTTCAACCTCGCTTACTGCTCTACTGGCAGTTTGCTTCGAGTAGAGGAGCAGCGTCGCACCTCACTGGGCGAAGAGATTCACGCCTTTCTCAAGGAGGGCAACTTCGTCCCTGACGCTCTTATTTTGAAGATCGTTCAGAACTGGCTTCAGGCTGTGCAGGCGGAGTTCGTGCTCGATGGATTTCCTCGCACGCTTGTTCAGGGAAGCGCATTAGATCGGTTTCTCGCTGAATCTCATCGTCCCGCAGCGACAGCAGTGTATCTTGACGTTCCTATGAACATTCTCGAAGACCGTATCGCCCATCGCGTGGGCTGTGATCCTTGCGGAAATGTTTGGCCTCAGCACACAGCGCCGGTGAATTGCCCTGACTGTGGTCAGTCGGTCGTCCCCCGCAACGATGATTCCATCGATCTCTATCGCTCGAGACTAGCAGAGCACCAGCGCAAGACCCTCCCCCTACTGCCCTACTACGAAGACGGTGACCGCCTAAAGAGGATCTCTGGACAGGGATCACCGGACGACGTCTTCACTCGCATCCTCGATGCCCTCGCCACATGACCAAGGAGAAGATCAATATCCGCACTGGCCGCCAGGTCGACATGATGCGCAGCGCTGGTGAAACCGCGTGCGAGATTCTTCAGCTTGCCGCGGCGAGTATCAAGCCGGGCGTCACCACGAAAGAGGTGGACCTCTATGCTGCCGAGTTGATTGCTGAGCGTGGCTGCAAGAGTGCCTTCTTGGGTTACCGAAACTTCCCGGGCAACATTTGTATCTCTGTGAATGAAGAGGTCGTCCACGGCATTGGTGGTCCACGCAAGGTCAAGTATGGTGACATTGTGAAGATCGATGTGGGCATTGTCAAAGAGGGCTGGGTGGGAGACAATGCGCTCACTGTCCCGGTCGGAACCGTGAGTCCTGAGATCCAGCGCTTACTTATGGCCACCGAAGAATCCCTCCACGTCGCCATCGAGCATGCTGTTCACGGTGAGATGTTAGGAACCATGTGTGCCGCCATCGAAGAACACGTCATCACCAGTGGCTTTTCCGTTGTGCGTGAGTTTGTTGGTCATGGCGTGGGGCGAAAACTTCATGAAGCGCCTCAAGTTCCTAACTATGGCCGTAAGGGTGAGAAACCGCGCTTACGTGAGGGTATGATCCTCGCCATCGAGCCCATGGTGAATGAGGGCACGGCTCGTGTGAAAGTCCTGTCCGATAAATGGACCGTGGTGACCATGGATCGTAAACCGTCTGCTCACTTTGAGCACACTGTTTTGGTGGGCAAGGGCAAGGCGGAGATCTTAACGCCTCGTCCCCGTCTTACCTTTTAGAGTCTACTATCCATGAGTAAGAAGCCGAGGAACCGCTTGCGTGTGTGGCTCTTTCGTTTCGTGCTAGTGGTCGCAGCGCCAATTGTGGCGCTGCTAGTAATTGAGATAGGGTTTCGCCTGGCAGGTGCTGGCTACGATCCGTCTTTCTTAGTCGAGGATGAGACCGATGGGAGTAAGGTTAGGAATAATGATTCCTTCGCGTGGCGTTTCTTTCCCAAAGCGCTCGCTCGAGCGCCTCAGCCCATTCGGCTGACCAAGGTAAAGCCAAGTGGCGTGCGGAGAATCGTGGTTCTTGGAGGGTCGGCGGCCATGGGAGATCCCCAACCAGCATTCGGTCTTTCTCGCGTCTTGCAACGTTTGTTAGAAGATCGCTACCCCACAGAACGCTTTGAAGTGATCAATGCAGCGGTCACGGCAATCAACTCTCATGTCGTCCTGCCGATCGCCAGAGATTGTGTGGATCTAGATGCGGATCTTTGGGTGCTCTACATGGGGAACAACGAAGTTAATGGTCCTTATGGTAGTGGTTCGGTCTTCGGTTCCCGTCGGCCGTCGTTGGGGACCATTCGTGCCAACTTGGCCTACCAGAAGACTCGTCTTGGACAGTGGATGGCATCACTTGGTGGAGGAGGGGATGCTAGTGTCCCAAAGCGCTGGGGTGGCCTAGAGATGTTTCTGGACCAACAGGTGTCCGTAGATGATCCCGATCTCCAGCGGGTCTATAGGAATTACAAAACGAATCTGAAGGATATCTTAACTCTCGCCAATGAGGCCAAGGTGCCTCTTCTCGTGAGCACGATGGCGGTCAATCTTGAAGACTCTGCGCCGTTTGTATCAACGGGTGATCCAGTGGTTTCGGTCGTCGAGGCCATTCACGAACACTTTGCAAATGAACGCTGGGAAGAGGCAGCGCAGCTCGCTCGAAGTGCGCTTGCTAGGAGCACTTCGTCTGCCAATCTGTTCTATTGGATAGGCAAGGCGATGGTGGCTCAAGGAAAGGCCGAGGAAGCGCAGACGTATTTGTTTCAAGCTCGCGATCTCGATACCCTTCGATTTCGCGCGGATACCCAGATCAACACGATCATTCGCTCGGTGGTTCCTCAAGGGAATCTCGTGGATGGCGAGGAGGTTCTAGCGAAAGCCGATCCAAACGGAATTCCCGGGAAAGAGCACTTTCACGAACATGTCCACTTCACCTTCGCTGGGAACTACCACTTGAGTTTGGCCTTTGCTCAGGCTGCGGAGAAGAAGCTGAGCCTAACGAGTGAGAGACCATGGCTATCGCTGGAAGCATGCGGCCAGGTGATGGGATTGACCCCCTTTCACCAGCGGGAGATCGTCCAGGAAATCCAGCTGCGTTTGCGGACACCGCCGTTCAACACGCAGTTTGGTCATGAAAAGCGAGATGCAATGTTAGGAGAGCAGTTGGGGCAACTCGCGTCTCAAATGACTCCTACCATGGGGCAACGTTCCATAGCTTTATACTCGAGCACGATTGAGACGAATCCAACCGATTGGGTGATGCGGCAACAGTTTGCATCCCTCTTGGGATCTGCAGGGAAACACGCGGAAGCTGCGGCGCAATGGGAAGCGATCACGATGGAAATTCCTCATGATCCGACGGCGCACTTTCAGTTAGGCTCTACCCGCAATCGTCAGGAGGAATGGGCGGCGGCCGAGAAGGCATTGCGCCAAGCCATCGCCATTCGCGAGCAACATCCTAAGGCTTGGAACAGCTTGGGGATCTGCCTGTCGCGACGAAGCAATCGCGAATCAGAAGCGTATGCGTGTTTCCAGAAAGCCATCGATCACGATCCGAAGATGGCCGAAGCTCTCATGAACTGGGGCTTGGTCTTACAGAATCAGAAAAAGCTGGGCGATGCGGAAGCCAAGTTTGAACAGGCGATTCTAGCAAATCAGCGTCACTTGCCTTCCTATGCTCGTTTGGGAACCTTGTTGGCGAAAGCTGGCAAGTTTGAGCGGGCTGTCGAAATCTATTCCAAGGTGGTCGAGATTCTTCCTAGAGATCCCAGTGCGCGGATCAATCTAGCACTGGCCCAAATCAAAGTTGGGAACAAGGCCGTCGCGAAAGAGCAGCTGCAAGTCTGTCTAAGGCTCGAGCCTGCGAATGAAATGGCCAAGCACTATCTCCAAAAGCTTCAGTAGCAGCTCTGATAGAGATTTTCAAAGTCATTGGCAGTAAGCTCGATGGGATTGAATTGCGCCGTCCATTGCTTGGAGGCCTCTTCTGCTAGCTGTGGAAGTTTGTCTCGGTCGACATGGAGATCACCCAGCCTTGTAGCGAGTCCTTGGTTGGCGACTTGGCCCGCGATCCATGTGTCCAGCGGCTGAGATGGAAGAAGCTGTTTATAGAGCGCTGCAATCTCTGTGGCTTCCGAGTTACGGCGGATCACGGCCGGGAGTGCTGCGCCGACGGCTTGTCCATGAATGATATCAAAGTGGGCGGTGAGCGGGTTGGCCATGCTGTGCGCCGCACCGAGCATGCTATTCTCAATGGCGGTTCCTGCCATTGCTGCGCCCAGTTGCATGCGTGCTCGGCCTAACAAACTCTTTGGATCGGTCGCGATGCGTTCGATGGCGTCTTGCATGAGTTGGAAACCGGCAAGGGCGTAGCTGCGGGAGATGTCGTTGGCCGATTTGGAAACATAGCTCTCTACGGCGTGACTCATGGCATCAATGGCAGTCAAGGCAGTTACTTTGCCAGGCTGACTCAACGTGAGTTCGGGATCCAGGAGAGCGACCTTAGCGGCTGCTTTCTTGTCTCCGCAGGCCATCTTGGCGTGCGTGTGTTCGTCTGCGATGAGGGCGAAGGACTGGCACTCGCTGCCCGTGCCGGCCGTGGTCGGCACCGCGATGAGCGGGAGCATCGGCTTGGTGGCCTTCTCCTTTCCCCAATAGTCTTTCATTTCCCCACCGTTGGTAAGGATGAAGTTGCAGCCCTTGGCGCAATCCATGCTGCTACCGCCGCCTAGGCCAATGAGCAGATCGATCTCAGCGTCCGTCGCGGCTTCTACCGCAGCTCTTACATCCGCCGTCGATGGATTCTCATGTACGGAGCTGAACACAGTCACCTCAAGACCAGCCACGGCGAGCGCTCGAACGGCACGTCCGACATAGCCTGCTTCCACTAGGCCCTCGTCTGTGACGATCATGGCTCGACTGCCGAGAGCAGCCCCTTCTTTCCCTAGGGAATCGAGGACACCGGGCCCGAAACTCACTCGGGTTCCGGGAGCATGATCGAATGCCTTGACGTGTTCAGGGATCGAGAAGCCCGCGTAGATGTCTTCTAGGTCGAGCTCGCTAGACATGTGCTAGAGCGGCGATGTGAATCGAGCGTCGCTTGTAAAGGAACTCAAACAGATTGCCTTCGTGAGGCTGATCCCATTTCACCCGATTGGTCGGCCAGGCACCGAGATTCAATCGCTCGATGTGGGGGCATTCCAACAACTCCTCGACCCACTCGGGATCTTGCGTGATCGCAGTGACCACGAGCGATGATCCAATGGAGTCTAACATGTCTTCCTGTGCCACTTCGGTGACCGAGGCGAACGGGAATAGAAACTCGCGATTTGCCAACGGCTGTTCCCACGTATCGCAGCGAACGATGGTGGGGTGCAGGTAGTGCATATTCTGAAAGATCTCGTGACGCTCGCGCCCGCGGTGGGGTTCGTTCACATCGCGCGCACCGCCATCTGCGATGCCTGCATCCACGGCACCATTGATGTACTCTGCAAATTTAGGGTTGGCGAATCCTGACAATTTCGCTTCGGGATCTTCGAAGGGCCGCGGCTTGATTTCCGAAAGGCGTTTAGCAATGGCTTCAGCGATGGCATCGCCGTGACGTGGCACGAGGATGGCAGAGGTGTTGATGCAGCTGCGCCCACTGTTTGCGGAAACGGACTCCACCATGATGTCGAGGTACTTCTCCCAATCATCGATGCAGTCTTCTCCAAAGATGATCTTGCTCTTGCCTGACCCATGAACCTCGACCCGAGGATCGAGGGCATGCTGACTCACCGTGCTGTCATCCCCAAACATCATGACCCTACCAGAACGACGAACGATCGCACCTGAGCCATCGTGATTGGTGGGGTAAAACGAGAAGGCTTCCTTAGGTATGCCAGCCTTAATGAAGCTCTGTATGATGCGCCAGGGCGTCCAGGGCTCCTCGCGACCTGGCTTGAGCAGCACAGGAATCTTCATGACAAGCGCTGGCATCCACAGTGCATTGACTGCTGGAGAGTTGCTCGGCAGGACGACCGCGAGGGCCTCGGTATTGGCAGAGTAACTCACGGGGACGCCTTGCTGATCCCCATAGCCTTTGTCTAGCACAGCGAGATCGAGACCACGTGTGAGGCCGCGCATGATGGTTGGCATCTCTGTGAAGATCTCGTGGAGCTTGTTCATGTTCATGCGAATGAGCGCATGAGGCAGGCCACTGGTGGCTGACAAGCTTTTCACATAATCATCTGGGGTCTGCGGATACTCCTCTTCACCCACGGGCAGCGTTCCGTTCAGGAAATGATCGCCCGCATCGATGCACATTTGCATGAGATCGTGAGCTGGGATCTTTCGGAGGACATTACGAGACTGACCCACGAAGTTGAGATCCCGTTTTACCAAGCCGGAGTTGGCCATGGACATGAATGCCGCAGGCTCGTCCGTGCCAATGGCATTGATCGGCTGCTGTTCTAAGCTTCGATAGACTTCCCCGCGACGAAGAACTGGAATGGATGGAATGTTAGACATGGTCCTTGGAGGTAGGGGCTAGTAAACGCCTTCGACGACTTTGTTCTCCATGACTCCGAATGGGCGGACGTCACCGACACCATCCCAATCGTAGCGATCACAGGGCTTCCGGCGAATCGCTTCGTCGCGTTCGAGAAAACGTGGCATGAAGAACTCTCTTGTTAGAGTGGTCAGTTCCACCCGGCCGTAGCTGTCGTAATCAACGGTCTTCTGGGTGGCATCAGCATCGACCACGCGCAAGACGGCGCGAGGCTGGGGCGCGTAGTAGGTGACGCTGTAGTCATCCGTTAGAGGAACGCTGCAAGCCAAGCCCATCAGTGTGTTGCCATAGGTAGGAACGAAGAGAGCTTTCTTCTCGAGGACTTCTTCCACTAGGAAACGGACCGTCTGTGGAGTCATGGTGGTGCCGCCACAGAAGCAGCCGCGCACACCGAGACCTGGAACAGAGACGCGCTCTGCCAGAGACTCAAGAAGGCGAGGTGTGGTGAAGAGGCACTTGATGTCGCGATGTTTGAGAATCTCCACCGCTTGATCGATCACGTGGCGCTGGTAGCGCTCGACCTGATCATACTCTTTGCGGATGATGAGCTTCTTCACCCAGCGAGGGTCTAAGTCGACAAAGTAAGTGCTACCGCCACGGTGCGCCGCGAGATGTTCAATTGCGAGACGGAGGCGACGTGGGCCAGTAGGTCCGACCATCAGCCAATTGCTGCCTTTGGGGAAAGCATCGTCATCGAGTTGATCAGAGAACATCTCGTAGTCGTGTTTGTAATCATCCCAGCCTACGCGCTGCTTAGGCAGGCCTGTAGTCCCGCCTGTTTCAAACACGTTATACGGGCGTCCTGCGAAAGCTTTCGGAACCCATTCTTCATTCGTGATGTCGCGTAACCACTCGTCTTGGAAGTGTGGGAACTTAGAAATATCGGCGAAACACTGCACCTCTTTCCGTGGATCCCAATTCTCGGCGGCCCACTTTAGCCAGAAGGGACTCCCAGTTTCGGGTGAGAAGTGGTGTTCGATCGTCTCGCGAGTGTGCTGATCTAGCGTGTCCTGGGCATTCATGATGGTGAGGTGGGTCGGGAAGCGGCAGTTGGTCTAATTAGGCCGCCTCTAGTGTCTTTTAGATACGCCTCCAATGCATGGTTGGGAGCGTTTCACAAGAACCCTGATTAAAGTGGGTAGATGCGGGGGAACGGAGAATCTTCCGAGTCCGTGAATTAAAAAAAACCCTGACGGAACAGAGTCCGTCAGGGTTTTACGTAAACCTTATTTTAGTAAGAACTGGCTTAGTAGTTCTGCTTGCGGCCGTAGCCAAACTTGGACTGCCAGCCGATCTCAGGAGAGAACTCAGAGTAACCGTTGTAGGGATCATACTCGATGTCCTGATAAGGAGCCTTGTAGCTCTGCTTGTAAGTCTTCGCTGGGAACGTCAGGATCTCGAAGATGCCATAACCGAAGCGGGTGATGCTGCGGTGAGCGCCTTCGACAATGCCAGCACCGAAGCCAGCGTTGTTACCGTCTGCCGCGTTGTCGTTCATCATGCGGACAGGCAATTCAGTGGCACCGTAAAGGATATTGGAAATGCCACGGCCCAGCTTGTGGATGGCCGTCTGGCCGGAGTTGGGCGGAGCTTGAATGTCAGCGAAGCAAGTGCCCGCAATTCCGAGAGCGAGGAGCGTAGAAAGAAACTTTTTCATAATAGACACCATCAAAATGGTGACTTCCGGAGCGGTTTGCAATCACTAAGTTGTCTAAAGTGAGGAATTCGGGTGAAAGAATGGGAAAAGAGTTGGCGAAGTTTTCCCATGGTACTTATCTGTAAGTTCTCATGAATGAGGAAGTCCAGAAACTCGTAGATTCAGGTAAGTTACAAGGTCGCTACGGAGATGATCTCTCCGCGCTCGATGTAGGTGTGTATTGTCTCCATAAAAGCTGGGGGGTTGGTAAAGTAGCGTCATGGGATCTCCTTGGTGATCGCATCTACTTAGACTTTGAAGGGAAGCCGAATCACGGCATGAAGCTGGAGTTCGCAGCGAAGTCCCTCAGACCGATTGGTGCGGACCATATTCTCGCTGAGCGATTGGAGAAGCTAGAGGAACTCCAACAGCTCGCCATCGATGATCCGGTGACGCTCATGCAGAAAGTCGTCTCCTGTTACAATAATAGCATGCTCCTCGATCAGGTGGAGGAAGTTCTCAAAGGAACGGTCGTTTCTAATGAGAAATACCGGACCTGGTGGGACAACGCGAAGAAGAAGATGCGTCAGAATCGCCTCTTTGTCGTGCCGTCCAAGCGCAACGTGCCTTTGGAGCTTCGCCCCAGCGACCTGAATATTGAGGATGGTCTCCTCCAAGACTTTAATAACGCACGTGAGCTTAAGGTCAAAGTTGCGGCGGTGGATGCCATCGTGAAGGACTTGGAGCAGATCGAAGGTGCCGTCGAGAAACTCAAGCCAGTTGTCGAAGCGATCAACGAGGCTGCTAGTAAGAGTCAGCGCCTCCAGACAGCGGCAGCGATCGAACTTATTGCGGCTCGAGAGCGCCTTCAAGAAGCTCTTCCCGAACTGGCAGAAGGAGAAGGCCTCGATAAGCCAGCAATTAGCGAGATCGTCATCGAGAATGAAAGCAACCTCCGCGACATCATTGGGCAACTCCCAGCGGCAGGTCAGCGTCGCATCTACGAAGCGTTTGAACCCGCTTTCGGCGAGCGTTGGTCAGCTGTTCTCTTTGGTCTCATCAATGTAGTCAATCTCCGTGGTGTGGGAGACGTTGCTCGTCTCGCGATCGATCGCGAGAAAGGCGAGGAGCTAGAGGCGTTTCTCAAGCTCGGCATTCAGCAGCGTTCATTGAGCACGGAAGTGCTTGCATGGATCTGTAAGGAACGCCGTCGTTTTGCAGAGACGGTCTTTGGCCCAGAGCTCGCGTCTGCTGCTATCAATGCGTTAGAGCGTGATCACTATGATGATGACGCCAAGAAGTCGAATAAGCTGCAAGACATTCTCATGGCAGACTCCCTGCTCGTGAGTGATCTGTTAGAAGATGCCAGCCGGAATCAGATCCGGATGTTTGCCCGGCGTCTCAAGAACACTCCGGCGATCGAAGATCTCAGCCGGAATTCCTTGCTTGCACGGGTGATCAAAGCCCATCCAGACATCCAGCAAATGGTCACCGGCGAAGCCGAGGACGATGAGCCATTGGATGATGGCTTGATCGTTTCTTGGGATAGCATCGAGAAGCGCAAAGTTCAGCTTGAGGACATCATTACGAACAAGATTCCAGAGAACACGAAAGAGATCTCTGTCGCTGCCTCTTACGGTGACCTTCGCGAGAACTTCGAGTTCAAGGCGGCCAAGGATCAACAAGCCATCCTCATGCGTCAGAAAGACGATCTCGAAGTGGAGATCACTACGGCACGCGGCACGGACTTCGCCGATGCAGATGCTTCTAAGGTAGGTGTCGGCACCATCGTCACGATAAAGGAAGGCGCTAGCGATAGTGAAACCTACTCCATTCTCGGAGCGTGGGACACGGACCTCGACGAAGGGATCATTTCCTATCTCTCGGCCACTGCCAAAGCCCTCTCTGGCAATAAGGAAGGGGACGAAGTGGAGATCCACTCCGATGGCGATGGCCCATCCCGCAAGGTCACGATCGAGAAGATCGAGGCCTATGTGAAGTAGTTAGTTCGCCCTAACAAGAGCAATTCTATCAAGAAGCCCTTTCCTGCTAAGCGGGAGAGGGCTTCTTCGTGTATTGAGCTTCCAGCTCAAGTCCTAGGATAGCCAGAAGGCGCAACGAAATGCGGTGTGCGTTCGCTGGAAACACGGACCATTAAACAGCGGTCAATCGGCTGATCTGGAGACCAACTTGCCAGCGGAATGTCCTCAAGAAATTCCAGCGGAACCGGCCACAAGGGCTTCGGAATGATCTGAAAATGAGTGTCTCGTGGAAAGTAGTCGCCGCACTCGTGTTCATGCACCCAACGGCCTCGCCGGCAGTGTGGGTTAACGAATTCCGGAGTAGCTTGTTCGGTCGCGTCGACGTGATCGAAGAGGCAACCATAGACGAGTTGCTTCGTGTTGATGGTTTCATCTCGATACCGCTCTGGCAAGCAGTGTCGATGCGAATGTGTTAGCCTGAGCTGGTGCTCGCGTAGGCGCGCAAGCTTCTTGTGGTAATTGTCTCGAGCATCCGGTCCGGGAAGAATGATTCCGTCCACCGCCTCCACCGCCTCCACCGCCTCCACCGCCAGATAGAACTTAGTGGCCAGTTCAAGATGAATGAGCTGAGCACTCTCGCGTTCCCGAATCAGGAAATCCAATTCGCCAACAGTCGTATGCCCATCTTCCTGTAGTTGAAAGTTCTCCTCAAGCAGATCGAACTCTGGCGAAGTCCTTAGCAGGACTGATAGAGCATCTTCGTAGAGATGCCCTAACTTCTGTTCGAGATTCAGCTCAGGAAGACTCGCAGGAAGTTCTAGACAAGAATGATTGAGTGTTTGAGCTTCCGGTAAGTCCTCTAAGAGCAGGGGGCCATGCAACAGGCTTTGGAATAGCGCGAGGGAGGTGGTACTGGGTTCGAGTTCCATCCGGTGACGATCTAGTTAGCGAATCAGCAATCGAAAGAAGCATTGATTCTCTTCTATACTGCCGCGCGTCATGATTTGTGAATCGGGAAGAATTGGCCCATACTGACGATCTAAATGCTGCAAGAGTGGATTGCCGAATACATTGGAATGCTGGAGGTACACCCAATACTCGTGTAGGAATAGAATTGAGAGGAGATGGCTTGGTGTGCTTCCTTCTTCTCCTGCGGTTGATGTGTAGCTGCTGTCGTTGTGTTGCTGACGCTGCGCTAGATCGATCATCCACAATGTTCCAAAATGGACTAGTAATCCATACATTACTGTATTGAGAGCCCTGACGAGTGGATCGACCTGTCGAACGAGTGAGGAAGGCGAGTTTTCTATGGGTTTTGTTTGCTTTGGTAGCGGCAGAGTGCTGCGAGAGCACTGCTGCGGCATTGCGCATTCATTCTGTTTGCGTTGGCACATATCTTGTGCACCACTATTATTCTTATTCCCCGACGCAACGATGCTACTATGTACCTGCTTATGAATTGTTGCTTACTTCTTGCAGGTCGATGGAAGGATTAGTACACGCT
>CALLLI010000129.1 GCA_938082635.1 uncultured Verrucomicrobiales bacterium | reverse complement strand
CATCGCTGAGACGATTTGCCGAGTTGTTCTGGTATTCGCCTGCAACGTTGAGACCGTCGCCGTAACGGTTCGCGAACGCCTCGGTATTCCGAACCACCAGAACGGTTTCGCCCGGCGCTAACAACGTCACAGAACTACCGTCGAAGTCGAAATCGATTCCCTTAGTGAAGCGCACACCGCGCAAGTCCAACGTCGTCGTGCCGCGATTGTAGAGCTCGATGTACTCAAAGTCCGACGTGCCAAAGCCGAGCTCTTGCTCATCGTCGGTCGCGGAAGCCGGATGGTACATGAGTTCCGAGAGACGCAGGTCGTCTTGTAACGTCGTGAAACTGCTAGGCTCCGTTGTCGTGAACTCCACCGCCTCCGACCAATTACTGGTGCGATCCATCGAATCGACCATTCGCACCCGAACACGGTAGGTTCTGCCAGCGCGCACCGTCGTCGCGGGTATGATCATTTCTTCTTGAAACGTCTCCATCCTACCAGATTCCCACTCAGCATCCCACTCCCACTTAAACTTAGCGTTAGGATCGTAATCGGGTAGGCTAGGGTCAGAGATTTCGGCCAAACGCCACTCCATAGCACCAAAGGGATCACCGGGACTGAAGATCGACCCACCCTGCTTGTAGGCCGTGGAATTGAAAGTCAGCCCATCGACAGGAAACCCGTCAGGCCCCGCGTAGGTAGCTGTGGGTCGCCCAGGGGACAAGGGATCGTCGCCGAGCCAATCCAAGTAGTCATCGCGGCCTTCCTGCCCCGAGAGGCCAGAATCTTTGGACTCCCTGGTCGTGGGACCGTCACCCCCTACCCAAGAGCCACCGTCCCAAGCAAACTGCTTCATTTCGGCAACCCATTCGCGAATATCATCGGGAATGGACTCTGTACCCGCTTCTCTTGGACCACCCACCCAGCGATCTCGCTCGGCTAGGCTGAAAGGTTCTAACTTATCCGCCAGACGGTCTAGCATCGTATTCAGCTGATCCGGTTGCCAGATAAGATCGCGCACTTCGCGAACCGTATTCCTGTAGCCAATATCCAGGGGTTCACGATCTTCAGGTTGACGATTATCATCTTTCGCACCCATCGCTTGTTTCACCCAATCGACGCCACCATTCCAGTTTGGTCCCCAGCTCGTCTCCGAATCCCAAGGCAAGGTGTGCTGCAACCCAAATGGATGTTCCTCCGTCGGTGGTGTGAAGTAGAACGTCCGGTTCTTGACATGCTCCGCTAAGTTTGGAGCCACATCAAAGTGCCGCACGGCTTCAATGATGGCATGGTAACGATGATAATGATCGTAATTGATGTGTTGATTCAGCCAAGCAACGTCTTTGTCTCGCCGCGCCCCCAGAAGGATGTTAGAATAATCGGCAGCTTCATCGCCAGAAAACTTGCCCTGCACACGCTTGACATCATTTCCGTTGAGACGCGTACTGACGAGCTTGTAGAGATTGCCATCAGCAAGCCCATGGGCATCGAGAAAGCGCGAGTCATAGTCTTCGACTGCCAGAAACATGCCGAAGAAATCACCCGTCCACTGGGCTTCCGTGTTCGGTCCAAAGATCGAGCCTTTGGGGACTTCATCACGACTCTTCACCACGCGGAAATGATACCAATGCGATTCAGGCGCCGGGACATCGACCAAGTTCCAAAGAAGATGGTTGATGAACTCATTGATCCCATAGTTGTAACCGCCGCGTGAGGCGTTGAGCTTCCCCGAACCCAAGGTGCGCCATTTCTCCGGATAGGGATTTCCCCAATGGTCATGAAACTGCACATGATTGCCGCGATTAAAACGAAATCGCATGCTCCGCTTGCCTTCGCCCCCATAGCGGTCATTCCGCTGGCGCAGGCGGTACTTGATATGATCATAGACGTCGCCGTCGTAAACAAAGGTCCCGTTCCAATTGAACGCACTTCGCGTATCGAAGTTATCCCGGCCCACTTGATCGCTATTATTATAGGCGATGCATTGATCGAACTCATCTTCATCTGTGAGGAGGAAATACACCGGCAGCGACGTCATGACCTCCTGCGGATGCGTGTAAGGAGCCCCATCAGGATGAGACGAGCGGGTATTGGCGAGGTACTCCGGCACGCCATCGTAAACAAAGTAGGCAAAGTTCAACGAAGGATCATCGGCATGAGGAACCCTCACAGATCCGCCTTTCCCGTCAGTCGCGCTGATTCGATAGCGCACCAGCGTGCGGTTGCTCGCCTGCGCTGGCAAGGTCACGGTGTAAACGCCATCACCCGCCATGGCATCGTCTCCAGCCCCGTCATCTAGCATTTCCACCGTTTCCCAATTGGCGGCATCCTCGAACTCGGGGTTGGGTTCGCGAGGATCGTTAGGACGGCTTTTCCAAACACTCGAAGAATGGGCCAGTAGGGACTGGATGTAACTGCCAGGGGCCACCACTTGGTAGAGCACCTCCACCGTGGAGACGGCATCGACATCGGTGACCTTTGCCGTAATCACGGCAGCCTCAGCAGTCGTCGGCATCTTCGGATCATGATCGACTTGGCGAATCAGAGGCGGTGCATTCTCTACCACGGTACTATTCGGCTCCCAGGGTGTGGGTGCGTCGATGGCTGATCGCCAGCTGCCACCAAGATCATTGTCCACATCCACGTCGATCAATTCCATGGACACCCCATCGCCGTTCGCACCAATGGGCCATGGGAAGGTTGGCTTGTAATTCACCTCATCCACGACGACACCGCCCACATCCACGAGACGAACCTGTTCGCCATCATTGTCTAAGGTGCCACCACTCCACTCATCAAAAGCCTTCTCGCCTCCGACAAAGATAGACCCGAATTTCGCGTCAAAGTGCGACTTGTTCTCGGTGATCACGAGATAAGCCTTCGGCTCCAAGGTGACGCCAGCCGCAAAGGTGTAGTCGATCCCGTTGTTAAATTGCCACCCGGCCAAGTCGGCTGCCTCGTCGCCCGCATTGTAGAGCTCGATGAACTCTACATGCTCCGTCTTCGGCTCCGGATCGTAGTGGATTTCATTGATGACGACACGGGGAGCCGCCTGAAGGATCGGGGATAGGGCTCCTAGCGCAAGGAGCCCAAGAATGGAGCGAATGGGGTTCATTCCATTACTATAGGCGACCCTCGGGCTGACAGGCAAGCTTCAGTCTAACCAAGACTCCGCTCCTGCCGAAGCTCGCTCTGGCGTTTGAAGAAGGCCCGGCGCCGCTCGTCAATGAAGGAGTCATCATAGATACGCCGCCCCAACTCACGGAAACCAGTTTCCAGCTCGGTCACACTCATCTTCTCGGGCAGATAGTTCACATCAAACAAGGTGCAAAGTTCCCACGCCCCTTCTTGCAGGAGACGTTTGTCCCTCTTCAGCCGCTCATAGAGAGGCGTCCCTGGGAATGGCGTCATGATAGTAATTTGCACTTCGTAAAGGCCCGTTTCTCTGACGAACTCAAAGACGGATTCAAAAGACGTTGTATCGGTGTGATCCAACCCTAACACAAAGCATCCATTAACCGTGATCCCCGCATCTTGGATGGTCACAATGGCTTCGCGGTACTTGTCTACCTGGCGGTGTTTCCAATTCGCCTTCTGCTCCAACCCATCCAGTCCATGGGTGTTCGGACTTTCCAGGCCAACCAAGACCTGAGCACATCCGGCCTCCTTCATAAGACGGAGGAGTTCCGGATCCCGCGCGACGGAAATGTCTGTTTCTGTGAACCAACGCAAGCCTTCAGGAATCAACGCGGTCACGAGTTCGCGACCATGACGTTTGTCCGCAAACGTGTTGTCATCAGCAAACTCAATGAAGGGGTGTTTCCACTGCTCCTTGATTCGATGAATCTCATCGATCACTTTCGGGACCGGCTTCGTCTTGAAACCAGGACTCAATCGAATCGAAGCAGCACAGAAATCGCAATGATAGGGACACCCGCGTTGTGTCTGCACCGTAAGGCGATTGTACTTCGAAATGTCTAGCAAGTCGAAACGCGGCATAGGCGCTTCGGCGAGATCAAAGGAACGCCCGCGGGCATCGTAACGAGGCTTGAGTTGATTCCTTTCCAGATCAGCAAGGACATCGCGCCAGACGGGTTCGCCCTCTCCGATGACGATCGCATCAGCGTGCGGCGCCGCATCGTCAGGCACCATGGTGACGTGAAGCCCGCCAAGGATCACCGTCACGCCAGCTTCCCGATACCCGTCTGCCAACTGATAGGCATCCTTGATCATCGCCGTGAAACTCGAGATCGCCACGACATCGAAGTCTCCCGGCAAGCCATCCAGCGCATCAATGTCAGGAACTTCGAGGTAACTGATCTCGACGGACTCAGGCGTCAGCCCAGCCAACGTGAGCAAGCCAAGGCTCGGCAGCGACGCAATGACCTTACTGCGTTCCACGAAACCGGGCATATTGAGGCCCATTTCCATCAACTCTTGGTTGTGACAACGCACGCCACTGAGCGCAATCAGCCCGAGCTTCATGATGTTGGCCAGCCCAGGAAGGTGAAGATGATGCCGAAGAGAACACCACCTACTGGAATGAAGAAGAAATGGCGGAACGGCTTTCGCCAAGCCGTTAGGAAACAGCACGTCGGCATCGCAATGGCACCGACAATGAAACTCACGCAGGCCCATCCCGCCCATGGTGTGTGCAACTTCAGGATGTAGTGCGTCAGCGCGAAGGCCATGTTCACAAAGGCCAAGCCAAAGAATGAGATATGCCCCAACCGAGTCAGGCGACGCCGGAAGCTGCTGTAGCCGCCCATCCAATCTTCGCGATGAAAGAACAAGCCAATGATCGCCCCAGAGGCCACGCCCAAGAGCATGCCAATCCAGATGGCTTTGAGAATAGAAATCGTGATGATGTCAGGCATGATGAATAGAGTTAGTTATACTAAAGGTAGCTTGGGCATCTTGCCCGAGTCGCGGCCTGGAAGGCCGCGCTACCTCAAGAAGCGCCTGTTCGAACAGTCGACTAAGCGAACAAAGTAGGATGAGTTAAGGTTTCGCAAGAACATGACAAACATTGGCCCCACCAAAACCGCTGCTGTTATTGAGGGCAAGCTTCACATTAGCATTCTCTGATTCAGTGGGGAGAAACAAGCCTTCACAGGCCTCATCCGGACAGGTAAGATTTCTGTTCCCGGGCAGAAATCCGCCATTCAAGGACAACACAGTGAGCGCGGCTTCAAGCACTCCAGACAGACTCAAGCCATGACCAGTGAGCCCCTTGGTGCTCAAAACGGCAGGGCGCGCAAATCCAAAGACAGATCTCAAGGCCAGGGCTTCCGCTCGATCACCGGCAGGCGTGGAGGTCGCATGCGCATTCACATAGTCAATGGCCGCCGCGTCCACCTCCGCGTATCGCAACGCCCGTGTCATCGCCGTTGCGAGGCCGGCTCCCTCGGGATGAGGGCTCGCCACGTGATAGCCATCGGCGGCCTGCCCCCAGCCTAACATGCGCGCCAGTAGCGGTTGTTTGGCCAACGACGCACGCTCCAGCACCAGGACCACCGCACCACCGCTCACGACAAAGCCATCTCGTGCTTGATCAAACGGACAGCACGCGGTGTCTGGATCCACATTCGCGCTCAATGCACGCATCGCGTCAAAGGGCAGGATGTTCTCCGCAGCGCACTCTTCAGCCCCGACGACGATCATGCGATCTTGCCGTCCCAAGACAATCTCATCGTAGGCAAAGCCCAAGGCATGACTGCTAGAAGCACAGGCTGAAACGAAACCACAGTTCGCACCTCGGATACCGTAACGAGCCGCTAGGTTGAAATTCAGCGTTCCCGCAACCGAACGCACAACCCCCAGCGGATGCCCCCGCTGCGATCCGCCCTCGTCATAGACACTCAAGTGATGACGAAGGAGCATCGGCGATCCTGACGAAGCCGCAAAGAGCCCTGTCGAGTCGTCACCGAGTTGATCCGACGTGAGCCCTGCTTGGGCGATCGCCTGCTCCAGCGCATCCACCGCATACACGCCATGTGGCGGCAAACTCGGTTCCCGGCGCAGGTCAACATTCGACTCGGGCGGCAAGACCCAATCCCTAACATCAGGAGAAGGAAACGCATACCCCGGCACCATGCCCGCCACCTTAATAGGCAGCTCGATCCCCTTCCGCAACTCGACCTTGGAAAAGCCATGCCGCCCTTTACGAAGGCTATCGATTACCGTTTCCGTATCGCAGCCGATGCTGGACGCAAAGCCCATGCCCGTGATGACAACGCCATTCTCGCTCATGTGCCACCCAACAGTTTCGATTCCACAAACACGATCATTCCACCCAATGTCTTGATCTCTGCGAGTTCAGCATTCTCAATCCGCACCCGAAACAGTTCTTCCATCTTGAAAGCCGCCTCTGCAAACGTCAGCGAATCGACTCCCAAATCTTCTCGCAGTCGCGCACTTAGTGGCTGCGTTGTCAGATCGGTGGAAACGCCACGAGGCAAGTAAAATGATAGGATCTCCGGAACCGCTTTCTTCAGCCATTCAGCCGAGGGTTCTTGCTTCAAGCCAAGCACCGCAGCCACCGCCTGCGCCGGAAAGCCGCGTAGCTCGTGTCGAACCTCGGACTCTGTGAAATGCTGAAGCAGTGCTTTCGCCATGAGTGACAATCTCACTCAGCAAGGATCACCCTGACAATCGATACTTTTAAACGCGAGATCGATTCTATCGATACACCTCGTTCGATCCTACTCGACAACAGATTCCCACGTAGGATCGGCACCAGTCGCCGGGCTAGCGTCGACGAATTGTCGAAACGCCTCCGAAGGTTCAAACGGCGCTAGCGTGGCCTGGCGTTGCTGCCGCCGAAACCCACGCGTCAGTTCCAGCCGCGCGAACGCCTCCGCCACTCGTGCATCTGACAGCGTGCCGTCCTTCAACGCCGTCTCGACCGCATCGATTGAAGCATGCATGACGTCGTGGGTGTGGCAAACCAGAGCCATGTCCAGGCCTGCGGCGATGCCTCGGACGCACGCGCCAACTGTGCCACCCCACAAAGGCCCGTCGGCAATGGCTTTCATTTCCATGCAGTCGGAAATGCAGAGACCTTCGAACGTCATGGTCTTTCGCAACATGTCAGTCAACACCTCAGGACAAAGCGTCCCTGGCAATTCATTGTGAATGGCTTCGAAGACGACATGAGCCGTCATGATCGCCAACGCACCTTGGCGAGCGTCCTCACCAACAACGTGGGCAAACGGATAGAGCTCCATCTCCTCCATGCGGTCCAAGGCATGCGGAAGGCGCGGGAGTTCGAAATGGCTGTCTTGCTGCGTGTCCCCATGACCTGGGAAATGCTTCCCACAAACGATGATCCCTTGGCTCTGGAGACCAGCGATGAGTTGCTGGCCCACAGTGGCCACCAGCTTCGGATCACTCCCAATAGATCGATCACCAATCACCGGATTGTCAGGATTCGTGTCCACATCCAACACCGGCGCAAAGTCCATGTCGAAACCGACACGACGCAAATCCTGGCCCAAACACTGCCCAACCTCATAAGCGACTAAAAGTTTGTCAGGATCCTCCGCAATCAATTTTCCCAAAGCACGCATCGTCGGAATCCGCTGAAACCCTTTCTCCAATCGAGCCACATTCCCCCCTTCCTGATCCACAGACGCAAGCACCTCATCACCGGCATAGCCACGCGCCTCCTGAATCAACCGCGCAACCTGCCCCGGCGTGTCGACATTGCGAGAGAAGAGCACAATCCCACCCACCCCACGACTCAGAACACGCTTGTCCTCTTCAGTCAACGTCAGACCACTGAGGCCCACACAGAACAGCGACGCAATATTCGGAAGAGTAGCCATGCCTCCTGTTTTAACTTCCATTTCCTCGCCTCGCAATGGGTATCAGAGGTCAGCCCTAACCCAAGTTTCTTATTTGCGGGCCAAAATTGACTAATTTCGAGATAATTTGCCCACTTAGTCGCCGTAACTCTTTGATGACCAATACTCGAATTTCTCGATTCTCTTTTCGTTGTGCCTAATTCCAACTTCTAGGCCTTGGCTTCTTTCTTCGCACCTTTTGCGTCTCAGTTGTGTATTTCCGAATCAATACTATCAAAGGTACTCCGCTGCTCTAGCTCGTCGAATCCTATCGCAATGCCGAAGGCTCCCCGCGCCAGCGCGTCGTCGCTTCCCTAGGCGATGCCGTCATCCCGGAGGCGGAAAAGGATGACATCGCGGGAGCAGTCACT
>CALLLI010000128.1 GCA_938082635.1 uncultured Verrucomicrobiales bacterium | reverse complement strand
GGCGGAGCCTGTGCCGCGCTCGTTGACCCGTGCGGCGCTCAGGTCGAGCGCCTCGACGGCGTCCATGATGAAATGCACCATGTGATCGGGGCCGACCCAGTCGCGGATGTCGGGCGGTAGCAGTAGCGGAGTGTCGTGGTCCATGTTGATGAATCTGGCGGCCATGGATGCACCTTAGCGACTTGCGCCGTAGATGTCACCCTAAGTCCGACAGGCTGCTAGGCTCAAACCCTGATAAACCTGACATGCCCCCCCCAGCCAATTCACTCTTTCACAGGATGGGCTGAAGATCAGTATCCCGGTCACAGACCGGTGCGCACCGACCCGATCTACAACCTAGAAATTTCGCCAAACTTACGCAATTGGCAACCAGCCGAAACCAAAACTAGCGAAGGCGCTATTTCAACGACGATTGCAAGAAGCGAATCACCGGCGCGATTCGTCAGGCTAAAAGTCAGCCGGTAACAATCAACTTTACGTGGCCACCGTCGCGCCGACTTCGCCATCGCTGACCTTCAAGGTGACTTCGCGGCCTTTGCGCAAGGCTGACACCGAGTTAATCGGCTTTCCATGCCCGTCGAGGACCATACTATAGCCTCGGGCGAGCGTTTGCTCAGGCCCTAGAGCGCGAAGGTGGCGTTGGCGGGAGCTAAGTTGGTCTTGATGCCTGGCTAACTGTTGTTTGAGAGCCAGTTCCAGACGAGTCCGCTGAGCCTGACCATGTGCTTTCAGGCGCTCCACGTGACTCAAAGGCGAAAGGGCCTGCAACGAGCGCCGATGCGTTTGCAGGAGCGCTTCACGTTCTTTAAATCCCAATTGAATAGCGGCTTCGAGATCGATGGCGCTATCATCGAGTCGCTGGGTGAGTTCGGCCAGATACCGGCTAGGTCGTTGAAAGGCTCCCCCGCGACGGAACCAGGTAAGACGCTCCTCTAGATACTCAAGGCGACGCCGTACAGTTTGCTGAAGATGCCTCCGTTTGTCATCGAGAAATTGGCGGAGTTCATTCTGATCCGGAGTGATCAGTTCGGCGGCAGCACTCGGCGTTGGAGCACGCATGTCCGCGACGAAGTCGGCAATGGAAAAGTCCGTTTCGTGTCCAACAGCGGAGACCACTGGTAAAGAACACGCATAGATTGCCCGCGCTAAGGCCTCTTCATTGAAGGCCCAGAGGTCCTCCAGACTTCCGCCCCCTCGCGCCAATACGATCGTATCAATGTCAGTTCGGCATCCTAGTTCTTTCAACCCCTCGACGATCTCTAGATGAGCCCCCTCACCTTGCACCCTTACTGGATAGACCACGACCTCGACCCAAGGAGCCCGCCGCTCAAGTACTGATAGGAGATCTTGAATCACTGCACCGGTTGGCGAGGTGATAATAGCGAGACGTTGCGGGAATCGCGTGACCGGCTGTTTCCGTGATGGATCGAACAACCCTTCATCACGTAGCTTCTGCTTCAAAGCTTCGAAGCGCTCATGAAGATTTCCGGCCCCGATGCTTTGCGCCTCTTTGACCACGAGCTGGTACTGACCACGCGCTTCGTAGAGACTCAGTTCGCCGAAGAGCCGCAGTTTCACGCCGTCTTTGATAGGCGTACGATTGTTCCAGGCGCTTCCTCGGAAGAAGACGCAGCTGAGTTGTGCACTGGCATCCTTCAGCGTGAAATACTGATGACCGGACGCCTGCTTGCGATGATTGCTCACTTCCCCTTCGACCCACACTTCGCCAATGTGTTTCTCTAACAACCCCCGAATCATTCGCGTGAGCTGACTGACAGTGCGGATATCCATGAGACCTACTAGCATGCCCCGACCATGGCGTCCAACCAAGCGTTTGTTTGACGAGCAGCCCTAGTCCCGGCAGGGTGCGTTCATGAATCTCCAAGGACACTCGATCATCGGAAACGCCTCGGCCGCCGGCACTGGTAAAGCAGCTCATGCGACCAACCCTGCCACAGGTGAATCCTTATCGCCTGACTACCTGGAAGTAAGCGAAGCTCAAGCAAATGAAGCGGTTGCTAAAGCGGCGGCAGCCTTCCCAATCTACCGCAAATCGTCGAGCGCCGACCGCGCAACCTTTCTCCGCACGATCGCCGAGCAGATCGAAGCTCGCGGCGACGAATTGGCCGAACGTGGCCCACTAGAGACAGGCTTGCCTAAAGGCCGCATACGCATGGAAACGGGCCGGACCTGCGGACAACTTCGCCTCTTTGCCAGTGTTGCCGAAGATGGTTCCTGGGTCGATGCTAGGATCGACCACGCGGATCCAGACCGCCAACCGATTCCCAAGCCTGATGTGCGGTCCATGCTACAAGGTCTCGGCCCTGTCGCTGTCTTCTGCGCTAGCAATTTCCCGCTTGCCTTCTCCGTGGCCGGTGGCGACACCGCTTCGGCACTCGCCGCCGGTTGCCCAGTTATCGTCAAAGCACACCATTCGCACCCTGGCACAGCAGAAATCGTCGGGCAGGCTGTGCAAGCTGCTGCTCAGAAATGCGGGCTTCCTGATGGCGTCTTCTCATTACTCTATGGTGGCGGGAGAACAGTCGGCGCCGCTTTGGTGAGACATCCTAGCATTCGCGCCGTGGGCTTCACAGGTTCGCTCGCAGGCGGACGCGCCCTCATGGACTTAGCAGCAGCTCGCCCAGAGCCCATTCCCGTCTATGCCGAAATGGGAAGCCTTAATCCCGTCTTCATCCTCCCTGGAGCGATGGCAGAGCGCGGCCAGGCCATTGCGGAAGGCCTCAGTGGGTCCGTCACGCTTGGCGTCGGGCAGTTCTGCACCAGTCCCGGCCTCGTCGTGGCCGCAAACGATGATGATACAGCTCAATTTGTCACGACTCTAGCAGAGAAACAGCAAGAAGCCGCTCCCGGCGTGATGCTCAACTCAAGCATCCACGACGCCTACGAATCTAGTGTGACACAGTTACAAGAGCACAAGGCGGTGAAGGCGCTGGCTACCCCTGCGAAACAGAAAGGCTGCCTAGCTGATCCCGCGTTGTTCGAAGTCGCGGCCACGGACTTCATTGGCGATACCACTCTGAGCTCTGAGGTCTTTGGACCATCCACAACCGTGGTCAAACACGGTTCAGAAGCTGAGTTGCTCGACCTCGCGAAGAGCCTTGAAGGCCATCTCACCGGGACCGTGCATGGCACGGAAGCCGACTTGGTAGCGAACCGTGATCTCATAGACGTCCTCGAAACCAAGGTTGGCCGATTGATCTTCAACGGCTATCCCACAGGCGTCGAAGTCTGTCAGGCCATGGTTCATGGAGGCCCCTACCCTGCCACAGCTGACGGCCGCTCCACTTCGGTCGGCACCCAAGCCATCTACCGCTTTGCACGCCCCATCGCTTATCAAGGCTTTCCTCAGAGCCAGTTGCCACCCGAGTTGCAAGATGCCAATCCATTAGGCATCGCTCAGATGATCGACGGCAAGCGAACCGTCTAGTACAAATCGGCGTAAGTCCGTTTGTATTTCCAGAGCGTGAGATTGTGGGAATTATATCAAAGTAAGGGTTGTACGTCAGGAATCTAGCATTAGCTATCAGCGGTCGTGCAGCACCCGTGAAAAAAACTCTGGATTTCTCACTCTCACAGACTCAAATCGTTCTCAATTGGAACGAGTCCTTAGGAGCCACCAATCAGCTCAATGCCTTGCATTGAGAGCAGCTATCATCTTGGAGGCAGCCGCAGGCA
>CALLLI010000127.1 GCA_938082635.1 uncultured Verrucomicrobiales bacterium | reverse complement strand
AGAGATATTGGAACGGGGATCCACCATGAATCCTGAAACAGCCCGTGAAGAGCCCAAGCCAAAGCGTGGGCGAAAGAAGCGAACGAAAGCGCAGAATTTGATCAATCGATTACGCGACCGGCGAGATGATTACTTGCGATGAATGATGAAGTTGCAGATGAAGATATCAGGCTGCTTTCGTAAGGTCATGGGCGCGGAAGACTTTGCGAGAGTGCGATCTTATGTATCGACCTTACGCAAGAATGGGCATAACATCTTCACTGCTCTCAAGTCGGCAGTCGCGGGCTCGCCGATGATGCCCGAGCAGATCATTCGCCCCCAAACTACTCGTCTTTTAGTTTTCATTTTCATAGTGTCTCAGTTGCTTAGCGACTGGTCCAGAAATCTAACGCACTTCACTTGCCGCCCACGAACTTGAACCTAACAGGAAGCTCGTGACTTGTTCACGCCCACTCGCATCACGCCATCGAATGTTCACGGGACATCGCCCCAGCGGCTCGCTACTGAAATCCTGCGGTGCCAGGGAGACTTCAGCAATCGAGGCCAACGGAATAGTCAGCGTGGCCTTGGAGGACGCATAGACCAATTGCTCTGCTTCCAGCGAGAGCAGACCACGGTGAAACAAGAACGGTTGCCTCCAAATCCAATTCAGAGTCGTGGTCCACGAAGGCGGAAATGCCAGCGCGGCGCCTTCGCGAAGCACATTGCCGCTGGGTTCGGGCGTGGCTTTTGAGAGGGCCGCGTCCGCATTTGGCGTGGCCGATCCCGCAATGGTCTCAACTTGAGTTTGGACTTAGCCGGCACTCTGATAACGCTTGTCTGCTTGTTTCTCCAAGGTGCGGAAGACCACATTGTCCAAGCGTGGGTCCACGCCTCGTGTGTCACTCGGCGGCGCGAACCTGCCTAACGGAAGTTCTCCGGTGAGCATTTCGTAGAAGACAACACCCAAACTGTAGATGTCTGCGCGATGATCGACATCATGCGGCTGCTCGATTTGCTCGGGTGCCATGCAGGCGGCCGTGCCCAAACGAGCGCCACTCATGGTCAGCGTCATGGCGTCGGTATCTCCTTCTTTCTGAAACCGGGCCAAGCCAAAGTCAGCAATCTTCACGCGACCTTGTTTATCGATGAGAATGTTCTCTGGCTTGATGTCACGGTGAGGCACGCCTTGCTCATGGGCGTAGTTCAGCGCATCGCAAAGACGCGGCACGATGCCTAAGGCTTCGCGCGATGTCAGGGCTTCCGTCCGCATGCTTTGGCGGAGATTCACCCCATCGACAAACTCTAGCAGAAGGTAGAAATAGGTTTTCCCGTCCTTCGCAGGACTTGATTCCCTGAAATCATAGCATTGCACAATATTCGGATGATTGAGACGGGCCAACGCACGAGCCTCGCGCGCAAAGCGTTCGGTAAAGGCCGGGTCGCGCGCCAGTTCCGGCGGCAGCACTTTCAAGGCGACGATGCGATCAAAGTGCGTTTGCCGTGCCTTGTAGACGCGCCCCATGCCACCAGCACCCAAGGGCTCCAGGACTTCAAGCTGCGGAAAGACGGCATCCATCGCCGGAATAGATGGCATAGGAGGCGGCGGGCTGGCTTGAGGTTCGCTCGCTAGGGCACCATCCATGAGGCAACGCGGGCAGAGACCACGCGGCGCCTGCTCCGGGATCGGCGCTTAGCACTGAGGGCAGGTAGATTCGGTATTCATGTCTGAGGGCTACCTGAGCGATTTCGAATTAGACGTTACGGCAGAATCTTCCTTTCTTCGATCAAAGTTTCTTGTTGCAATCGAATTGCGACTAGACCTTACTGCAAGTATCATGCAACAGTTGCGTTTCTTACCTCTCCTCCTTATCGCCACCCTCTCCCCCTGCCTCGCAGAGTCGGAGGATGACTTCGGTGCCGATCTCTGGACGGGCTCCCAGGTGAACCTTGGGAACATGTTCTTCCCGCACCTTCACATCAGCGGAGCCGTGGGCGCGTCGTCGGAGGACGATTTGGAATCTCTGGCCGGCGGTGATCACGATCCCACACAGAATGTCAATTTGCTGGCACTCGAGCCTGGTTTCTCTCTGAGGCTAGGCGACCACATCGAGGGTTTCATCACGAGTTCCTATCGCACGGATGGCGAAGGCGACTTCACGGGAGGGATCGAGGAAGCCTTCGTGAAGCTTACCAATTTGCCCGGCGACTTTGAGCTACGAGGCGGACGCTACTTCAACCGCGTGGGTTTTCAGAATGCACGCCATTCGCATGCCTGGGATTACGTGGATCAGTATTTGGCCAATGCCAGGATCTTGCAAGAGGGCGAGATGGCCAGCGTCGGAGGCGAATTGACCTGGCTCATGCCCACGCGCTACCCAAGCGCTTTCTCTCTCAGTGTGGGAGGCCCTCCCGGCGGGCACAGCCATGGCCACGGTCACGAAGAAGAGGGGCATGAGGAAGAAGAGCACCATGACGAAGATGAAGATGGTCACGACGAGGATGAACACGAAATGCTCGAAGCTGATGGGGCCAACTTTGATGACTATGTCATTTCCGCCAATCTGTTAGGCACGTGGCGCTACAATGACTTCCATCAGTTCACCGGCAATCTGAACTTCAGCTTTGGGGAGAACGAGTTCGACGAACTGACACGGATCTATGGAGCAGGGCTAGAGTATCTCTGGCGAGAGAACGGCCTCGAAGCAGGCGGGCGCTACGTCCGCTTACGCACGGAAGCCATGTATCGCGATTTTAAGGCCGGCCACGAAGACGAGCCTAAATCACGCTACAATGAGTTTGGCTTCTACAGCTCGGCCACTTACGGCTTCAACGACAACTGGGAGGCCTCACTCCGCGCGGGCTATGTCGAAGGCATCGACGATGCAGGCCTCCAGGAGCGCTGGCGGGTCTCTCCAGCGCTCACCTGGTCGCTCAATCGCGAGCGGAATATGTACATGCGCCTCCAATACAACTATGATCACCGTTCTGAACTTGCCGATGCCCACACGGTCTGGTTAGGCTTCGGGATCAACTGGGGTGGCTCTGAAGTTCGCTAAATAAATCTGTTATGATAAGAAGAATCACTCTCCTCCTCTGGTGCGCCCTTGCTTCATCCGCATGGGCGGATCTCAAGGTCGCCACCCTCCATCCAGTCCTCACCGATCTTGCCCAACAAGTCGGCGGCAAGCACGTCGAGGTCATCGGGCTACTGAAACTAGGTGGTGACCCACACAATTTCTCGCCGTCTTCTAGCGACATTCGCAAGATGAGTACGGCTCGCTTGATCTTGGCTTCCGGCAAAGGGATGGAGCCCTACCTGCCGAAATTACCTGACAGTCTCACCAAAGAACAGAAGATCCTCGATGTCGGCAAGACCATTCCTTCCCTCACGATCAGTGAAGAGAGTGGGCTCTTTGTTTGTTGTCCGCATCACAGTGAGGGTAGCCTAGATCCTCATTGGTGGCACAGTGTGAAGAACATGCAGCGCGCGACCAAGATCGTGTCCAAAGCCTTCGCCAAAGTAGATCCTAGCAATGCGGCTACCTACGCAGCGCAAGCCAAGGCTTACGAGAAGCACCTGGAGACATTGGCTAAATGGGCACGCAAGGAAGTGGCCAAGATTTCTCGTGATCGCCGTAAGCTCGCCACTGCGCACGCAGCCTACACGTATTTCTGCCAAGACTTCGGATTTCAATCCATGCCCGTGCAAGGTTTGACCAAGGAGCGAGAGCCCAGCAGTCAGTACCTTGCCGATGTCATTACCGACCTTAAAGACAACAGCATCAAAGCCGTGTTTCCCGAAGCTCAGGCCAATCCCAAAGTGCTCAAAGAAATGGTTCGGGGCACAGGCGCCAAGATTGGCGGCAAACTGTTTGCCGACTACACGGGGAATGCCAAGACCACGACCTATGAAGCCATGTTTCGCCACAACGTGACGACTATTGTGAAGGGGTTGACTAAGTAGCCTTAATGTAGCATGAGCATCTTGTAGCATGAGCATCTTACTCATGTCGCGGGCTGGAAGCCCGCGCTACATTATCTACAAACATGCGCGGATTCCCTCTCATCAATGGTGCATTAATCCTGCTAGCCCTAGGACTAGCGCTAGCGCCATTGTGGCAACTAACAAACGCTCAGACAGAGACACCCACCACGACGAGCGAAGTCACCGAGCATACGAAAGTGCCGACCGAAGTCTCGGTTCGCTACGCCCACGCCCCGACCAAGCTGACCATTTCCCATCTCGGCCAAGACCTCTGGTCAGCGACCACGGCTAATGGGATCAACGAAGGAATCGAACTCGAACTCCCTTTGCCGAAGGAAGGCATTGACCTCCATGTCACGGCGACCTGGCCAGCCGGCACGCCCAGCACCGCTCTCGAGATCACACTCGAGCCTGAAGCCTTGCCCGAGCAATCCCACGTTCTCTGGGGCGACGGCAGCGTTGATGACATTCTAACATTTCAATGGCATGAGTGATCATGCCCCAGAGATCGACGGCTCATGTGTAAGCTGCCACGTTTTAGAGGTTGAAGGCCTTTGTGTAAATTACGGGAAGGTCATGGCCTTGTGTGATGTCGCTTTCCGTACGAGCTGTGGAAAGAGCGTCGCCTTGATCGGTCCCAATGGCGCTGGCAAGAGCACACTCATAAAGGCTCTCGCTGGGCTCATCCGCCCAGAGTGCGGCGAGATCCGCTGGCGCGGCCAAGCCATGACGAAGTCGAGCCACGAGATTGCCTACCTTCCCCAACGTGAGGAGATCGATTGGAATTTCCCGGCCACGGTTCGGGGCATTGTGGAAATGGGTCGCTACCCACATCTGAGTTGGTGGCGCCGATTCTCCTCCAAAGACACCGCCCAGGTGGATCAAGCCCTCGAATCCATGGATCTGCTAGATCTCCAAGACCGCCAGATCAGCGCGCTCTCAGGCGGCCAACAACAACGTGCCTTTCTCGCGCGTGCGCTTGCTCAGGAAGCCCACGTCTTTCTGTTAGATGAACCCTTCACTGGTCTCGATGCCGACGCTCAAGATCGCCTCACGAGCATGATCGGTACGTTAAAAATGGAAGGACGGCTCATCATCGCGTCCCATCACGATCTAGACACGGTGGAGACCATCTACGATGAAGTCCTCATGCAGGCGACGAAGCAGGTGGCCTTTGGCAGCGTCAAAGACACCTTCACGAAGGCGATCATCGATGAAACCTACGGTCGCGAAAGGAGGTCGGCATGAATTGGCTGACAGAACCTTTCGAGCTGCTCATCTACAAACGCGCCTTGCTCGCGGCGATCATCATCGGCTTCACGAATGGCTATGTCAGTGCCTACGTCGTGCTGCGCAAGGCCGCGCTCAAGACTGGCTCCCTCTCCCACGCGCTGCTTCCAGGTATTGCCTTCGCCATCCTCATCTTTGGACTCACGCCATGGAGCGCCTTTGCGGGGGCGGTCGTCGCCGCGCTGATTATTGGATTGGGATCACTCATGGTCTCGCAAACATCGCGCATCGACCAAGACACCGCGCTCGCCGTGCTCTACACGGCAGCGTTCTCAGCTGGGATCGTCTTGCTAGGCTATGTCAATGCACCTGGCGAATTGGAGCATTGGCTCTTTGGAGACATCCGCGGCATGTCGGATAATGATCTGTGGACCGTCTTCATCATCGCCGCCGCCTCACTCCTAGTCCTCACTCTTTTCCAGCGCCCGATCATTGTCATGCTCTTCGAGCCCAACGTCGCGCGTAGTCTTGGCATTCCCGTGACCATAATGAACTACGTGCTCTTCGCACTCGTCATTCTCGTGCTCATTTCCTCACTCCAAGCGGTCGGCTGTATCTTGGCTCTAGGGCTGCTAGTGACCCCTGCGGCTACCATGCTGCTCTTCACAGATTCGCCATTGCGACTCTTCTGGGGTGGCGGGATCCTCGGAACGCTCTGTTCCGTCGCCGCGCTGGTTATTTCCTACTGGCTGGATTGGCCCACAGGTTCTAGCATCGTACTTATTCTTGGCGCCGTCTTTGTGATCGCTTTCCTCATCAGCCCGAAGTATGGAGTCCTTCGCATGCTACGACAGCGGCATCATCACCACGAATCCCACGCCTGATGGAGACGCACGATCACAGCCACGGCAATTGCTCGCTCTCCAAAACAGAGACCGAGTCGCTGGTCGGTGCGATGATCGAAGAACTCCGTGGCCTTGGCTTCCGACGCACAGACGCCTTGGTCGATCTGCTCCGCGCCATGATGCTGCGCCATCTCCCTTTCACGCTAGCACAGCTGTCAGAGCTCCCCGCCCTCCGTGACCGCGATCAGGCCACCATCTATCGACTCGTCACGAAGTTGAAAGAAGTCGGCAAAGTCCGTCAGCTCAATCTCGCTGGCCGTGTGAGTCATTTCCAACTCGTCGTCCCGGGCCACCACCACGACTACCTCCTATGCGAATCTTGCGGCACGGTGACTGAAGTCCCGCTTGCCTGCACGCTGGCCAAGGTCGAGCAGCAGATCATGGCGGATTTCGGCTGGAAAAGCCTGCGCCACGAGCTCGAGTTCTTTGGCGTCTGCCCCGCGTGCACTGAATGATATTGCGAATGCCACCTCAAAGGCTACATTCTACACCTCTGACATGAACTGGATCCGCTTTCGCTACATGGTCGCCACCTTTATCTGGTTGGGAATCTCGATCGCTCTCGCATACGGACTCGCGTCCGTCGGAGACCAGTTGATCGGTGAACTGCTGGGGCTCCTTGGCTTCATCTGTTTCCTCTCCTTTTTGATGTGGCGCAATCCGGAGCGCGAAGAAGAGACCGCTGGGATCATCAGTTTTGATGACGATGATTGATCGGATCGCCTGGCTGTTCGTCTCACTCTGGATCGTCACCGCCACAGGCGTTGCCGACACTCGACCCAACATTGTCTTTCTCCTAGCAGACGATCTCGGTTTCTCTGACTTAGGCTGTTATGGCAGTGAAGTTGCCACGCCTCATCTCGACTCGCTGGCCAAGGAGGGCCTGAGATTCACACAGTTCTACAACACGTCGAAGTGTTTTCCCAGTCGCGCGTGCTTGCTCAATGGCATCTACGCCCAGCAATCTGGCATGCACCGCAAGCATGCGAAGATGCAGAACGCCGTCACCCTTGCAGAAGTCTTGAAGAGCGCCGGTTACCGGACCTTGATGACGGGAAAGCATCACGGCACGGAGAACCCGTTTGAACGTGGCTTCGATCGCTACTTCGGCTTACGCGATGGGGCCTGCAATTTCTTCAATCCTGGCAAACAACGCGCCGGCGAAGGCAAGCCCGCCCAGAAGAATCCTCGCCGCGCGTGGTGCATCGACCACGTCACCTACAAGCCTTACACACCTCCCGAGAAGGACTTCTACACCACAGACGCGTTCACAGACGTCGCTCTGGATTACCTCGACGAGTATCAGAAAGAGACCAACCCGTTCTTTCTCTACATCGGCTACAATGCCCCGCACGATCCGCTGCAAGCCTGGCCAGAAGACATCGCCAAGTACCGTAGCAAGTACCGCGCAGGCTACGGCAAGACACGAGACGCGCGCTGGGCCAAGCAAGGTTCCCTCGGGTTATTCACAGATGACGTACTCTTGTCAGGCCAGGAAGCCATCGCCTGGAACAAGTTATCCGACGCCGAGAAAGACGAAGCCGATCTCCGCATGGCCGTCTACGCAGCCATGATCGATCGACTCGATCAGAACATCGGTCGCTTGCTCGCCAAGCTCGAGGCCTTAGGCAAACGCGAGAACACGATTGTCTTCTTTGCTTCTGACAACGGCGGCTCCGCAGAATCCGTCGAACGTGGCGATGGACCCATTGGCTCCATGACACGTTGGACTTCGTTGAAACGCGATTGGGCCAATGTCAGCAACACCCCTTTCCGCAAGTACAAGAACGATAGCCTGGAAGGCGGCATCACGTCTCCTCTCATCGTTTCCTGGCCAGGCCATCTCAACAGACCCGGTAGCTTCATTAGGACGCCTAGTCATCTCATCGATATCATGGCCACGCTGGCCGACTTTGGGCAGGCAGATTATCCGGCTTCATGGAAAGGCCAGCCCGTGACGCCCTTACAAGGTGTGAGCCTGCGACCGCTGCTCGAAGGCCGCCCCTTCACCCGCTCCGCCCCCCTCTTCTGGCAGTGGAACAAAGGCCGCGCCATCCGGATAGGCCGCTGGAAACTCGTCTCGCACGGTAGGCCTTGGGAACTCTACGATTTGGAGGCTGATCGCACTGAACGCGACGATGTATCCCACTTACAGCCAGGCGTCACCCGGCACCTCGCCCATCTCTGGGAGGCATGGGCGGATGAAGTGGGTTTGGGCCAGCGCTAGCAGGCCAGATTTCACCTGCGCAAAGGCCTGATCTCCTCTAAACTGCGCCATGCAGCAGCCACCGGGCCTCGATGTACGCCCTGCCCTGATCTCAGCGGCGGGCGGCCTCATCGTGCTTATCACCGCGATTGTCAGCGGTGGTCTCGGCCAGATCTCGACCTGGATCCTCATCCTAGGTGCCAGTCTTTCGGGCGCAGGCGCGTGGTGGTTCCGCCTACGTGTACGCGAGCCCGACCGGCTCATTGAGGAAGCCAAGACCCAACTCGTCAACGACCGCGACGTCGTTAACCGCGAACAGCGTGCACTCGAAATCTACAAGACTGAGATCGAAGAAGAAGCGCTTGTCCTTGAGAAACGCCGACACAAACTCTCCCACCAACTCGCGCAAACCGTTGGCTGGTGGGACCTCGATGCGCAATCGATCGAGCCCGAATCACTCCCACAAACCGACGAACGCGAAGCCGAAGTCTTAGCCTTCTGTAAGGTCGAATCGGAGCGTTTGTTTAACAAAGTCATCGAGAACGGCTACGTCATCGATGGCACGCTCCAACCCGATGAGATCTACAAAGATTTCATGCATCTCTTTGAAGGCGTCGCTCACATCTACCAGCCGGACTCGGATCAGCCCATCTTGGAAACGAGCATGGAGCAAGTACTTCGTTTCCTCCACAATGTTTCGCTGCAATTGCTCGTTCAGTTAGAGCAATTGCCGATGGACGTGAAGCGATTGAATCTCCGTGAGACTTACCGCTTCGTGAAGAAAGCCATGGACTACTATGGCATCTACAAGAAAGTGAACCCCTACTGGAACTATGCTAAGCCAGCCATCTTCCTCGGCCGCTTTGCTTTGGGAGCCAACCCGATCACTCTTGGACTAAGTTGGACCATCACCGAGCTAGCCTCACTCAGCGGCAAGAAGATCTCCTCACGTTACACTAAGAAATACGGCTTGCGCATGTTCCACGAAGCTATCCGCATCGTCGGCAGCGAAACGGCCGCCGTCTATGGAGCCGGCTTCCGCGAACGCGACCCCGATTGGATCTTCGCTACGGAACTCATCGAGATGGTCCACACCTTCCCACCCTCACGCGAGTCTCTCGAGGCAGGACTGAAAGAAATTGGCAGCCTCCCGCTTCACAGTGAGTATGATAGAGTCTATCTCTACCGTTGCATGGCGAACCGCTTCAGCGCCAAGCCGCGTGAGGTCCGCACACGTGAAGTCATTGGCATGGCTGACGGGGTGCAAGTCGCCAAACGCCTAGAACGCTACTATGAAGAATTCTATGGAAGAGAATCCACCGACGGCATCGATAAATGGAAACGCGGCGTCGAGACTCGACTCGGTGTGAAGCTCCAACTGACAGGCGTCGCCAATTCTGTCGATCGGCCCGAAGAACTGCAAGGCGCCTTCTATTCGCTTTCTAGTTACCTCCTAGGGCACAAAATGCTCGAGCTGAACATTGCCGAGAAACACCTCAGCGCCACTCGCATTGCGGGAACTATGGAAGGCACCGCACTGTCAACCAGCCTACTACAATTGCGCCAGGCCCCGCCCATGGTCTTTGACTATCCAGACAGCCTACTCTCAAAACCAGTCGCCAAGTCTTACCTCGAAGACTTGATCGATCTCCAGTTGGAAGTCTACCCCAGAGAACCTAACAGTGAAGTCATCGAGGAATCAGCCACCTACTTCCGTGAAAAACCCGCTCCCTGGATAGAGAAGACAGAGGAACGCTGCCGCGACATCTTGTTAGAACAGCTCCTCACAGAAGCGCCCCGCCCTCACTTGGAAGCACGTGTCTCTCAAGCTCTCCTTGCCGACCTAGGTCCCGACGAGCGCCTGCAACTAGTTTACCCTGTGAGCGGCGTGGAAGGCGACATCACGTTTCAGCAGGACTTCAAAGCGCTTCTCTTGATCGGGACCAACAAACGTCCCCTCGCCCTCATCGGAATGGAGCCCGGCAACGGAAGACAGATGCAGGCTCGGTCTCTCTGGCGCGCCGATGGCACTCCGCTAGAACTCAATCACTCCAAGACCTTTATCACTCAGGCCTACCGTCTACGCGGAGGCACCTGGGAGGACAGCCACGCTCGGGCTCCAGAGGACGGGACTCCACCGACCCTCCGCCTACGCAGCCGAAGAGGCTCCAGCCAAGACGGCTACTTTGCAACCTTCCTAGAGCGCTTCGAACAGCTCACTGGCCCACGCCCCCTCGGAGAAAGCGCCTTAGAGGAACTCGGCGGCTCCGAATCAGCCTCCTAGCAATCCTTCACCTCTGACCAAGGGCGCTCCGCTTCCGTTGTCATCGAGGTTTGCAAGGCTTCACGGATGCCCTCCAGAGTCGTCTCGTCAGCAGCACGCTCCACAGACACAAGTTCCCCAAACGTCACCCGAACCTTGGTGAAAGGTTTAGGAATCACGAAGCCGTCCCAAGTCTTTAACGTCCACGCGCTCTCATAAGCCAAGTGCACTGGCAGCAAAGGACACTGCGAAAGCTGCGCCAGCTTCACCGCACCAGCCTGCAACTGATAGCGTGGCCCACGTGGTCCATCTGGCGTGATGAACATATCAGTCCCACCCTTAACCACCCGAAGCATTTCTCTCAATGCAGCTGTTGAGCGCTTGTTAGACGAGCCACGAACAGCCCCCGCCCCAAAGCGATTCATCACACCTGCAAGGATCTCTCCATCTTCGCTTGGGCTCGTCAACACCACTGCCGAGCGATCCCCACAGAACTTCTTCGCAGCATGCACCATGAGAATGATCCGGTTATGCCAGAACAACCAAATGACAGGGCCATTCACCATCTGCCGCGTGATCCCACTCTGGTCGTTACTCTTGTAACGCACGGTCAGCCCGAGCACGCGGATCAGCACACTCACAAAGAAGGCGATCACGCCATGATGCGAGCGGAGTTTCTTAAGAGAAGACTTGGCCAAGACGGCTCACTGGAGTCGAACACCAGGCTCGCGTCCACAACAGACCACGTCGCCTACCACTCGTGAACCCGACGCACCTTCTCCTTATCGGAATCCTCTTCAGCATCGTCCACTCCACGCCACGGAATATCCGGCTCGTTGGGAGACACAATCAAGCGCTTGAGCCCACCTTGGCGAAAGTCGACACAGTCGAAGTTCACCATGAACCCGACTTCCAACCCAGAAAGCTGGAGGTGATTCCTCAGCCTCTCTTTGTGCACCTGCACTAGGGCATCCACGGCATAGAGGTGCAACGCGATGACGCCTTCCACCACGAAATCAATCGCAAAGGCCGTCTCGATCTCCGCCCCTTTATAGTTCACAGACACCGGGTGGCGCTCTTTGAACAGGATCTCCCGCATGCGCAACTCATGAGCCAAACTTACCCAGTAGGCCTCGACGAGCAGACCTGGCCCTAAGGCCTTGTGCACTTCCATCAAGGACCCCACAACAAGGTGAGGCATTTCTCGGAGATTGAGTTCCATCATCCTTCAATTGGACCATACTAGAGCCGATCTGCTCGAATGAAACTAATTTCTAGAATCTATAGATCCTCATTTCCGGCGCATTGACAGATTATCTACAGGGCACGCCTTGCCTAGATAACGAATTAATACAGAATGCCCTGAGGCATTCATTCCCGGAGGTTCTGTCACGATTGATGCTCGGTTGCCGCTCAACATCTTAGCTATACCCGAAAAATAAAGGACTGCACTTGCGGAGAGGCGGATGCGACCAGAAAGGGGGTTGTATCGCGGCACCCCCCCAAATGTTAAAAGATAGAATCGAGCGGACCCGATTCACAATCATCCTTAGCTATAAGAATCGGATAATCACAAGGAAGACAAAGGTTTCTAAATATTTCTGTGGTCACCATTGTCAGCCTCCCACCACCTCCTCTGCAGCCTGACTTAAAATCCCACTTGCCAAGGAATCGGGTGAAGTCCACGGTCCCGTCCCTCCTCAGAGCAGCGCGCTATTCTCTGACAGGAGACTTTAGAAGAAAGGACAGGTGTCTGAGTGGTTTAAGGAGCACGCTTGGAAAGCGTGTGTAGGGGAGACTCTACCGTGGGTTCGAATCCCACCCTGTCTGCCACCCTTCATAGTAAAGGAGTTATGGATTTTCAATCGGAATCCTTACAATGAAACTTACAAGAAGTCCGCCAAGATCCTCCTTTGTCTGCGAGCCAAGCCCGAGGATCTAAACGCAATGAGTCTCCCCGGCATGCCAGCAGGACTGCCACTACGGCTTCACCAGTTCCTCGCGGATCTTCTCAACATCGTAGTGTCCGGAAATTCGAATCGCCCTGTATTCATGCCGCATCCCGGTAGTAGTTGCGCAGCAATCCGACTAGCCGCTCGCGACATTCCACGCTCCCTTCGCTTCTTGATGTGAACTCGGGCTCAATGCTTCAGAACTCGGCCCTGACAATACGATGACGGCGTCGGTTAGTCGGGATACGCCAATGCAATTCATGCGGCTGGTGGTCGAGAATCAATGACCGGTTTGTCACATCATCTCGCTAGAGAATCGTCCAGCGAATCTGACGGAGAGCCAAAAGTAAACCTTTGTGTTCCTGCTTCTTTAACTCTTGCACTGAGCGCACTTGATGTACAGAATCTTTGCATGCGTTCCAGCTTCCGACTGCAACAAAGATGGTTCAAACACGTTGAGATTGTTCAAAAACCCATCTTTTTCTGGCTTTGTCGTGAGTGTAAAATCTGCTGCTTGCTTTTTTGGGCACTCAGTTCAATGGCCCACACCAAAGAGCCTCCGAAGCTTCAGGCGCTCCAGAGAATTTTCGATGAAGAGCGAGCGAAAGAGGTGATTCCACTCATGGAGAGCTATTTAAAGGCACTCAAGCGCGAAAAAAAGACCGAGACACAACTCGGGAACCTTGAGAACGCTCTTGAATATGTGAAGGAGATCGTGTTAAGTTAGGCAATGAAGCCAATATGAACGGGCTTGCGTTACAAGCCAAAAAGGCTTTAAAAATCATACTTGCAATTCAATCACATATATTGCCAGGAGCTCGTAAATATATGGATCCTGAGTTACGAAAAATCATTGGTATCTAGCCATGAATATTTAACATGACAAATCAATGAAAATGCAGAACAAGTCGCAGTAGCCAACCTCAGACGGCGCTACTCTAGTTAAGTTTTCACACAAATATATCCATTAAACAAGAGTCCATCCTCGCTCTCCCGTCTAGGTGGCTATGCTAGGACGTTCGGCCTGACGAAATATAGCAGAGCCAATAAAACTTGGCTCAAAATTCACGTTTTCAGAAAGAGAATTAATAGCGACACTATGGGAGCCATTGCAGAAATGATGATGATGTACGCGCAACCGCTGCTCGATGAAACTGACGGTTCGGTTGACCAGATGAACCATGCGCTTGCGCTTGGGCAGTTCTGTTGGAATCTGTCCTTAATACCCGAGGAAGAACGTAACGAGGCGCTGGACAAGATGATGCCAAGCCTGGAGATGGAGGCTGACGAGTTCGAGGCCTTTCGGAGCACGTTCGTCGGGCCGATGATCCAGCGGCATCAGGAGATGTTTCCGGGTATGCATGGGGCAGGCTCGATGGGGCTTTCAAACGAAGTATCCGCGCCAGCACAGCGGGCAATCCCGGCGGTCTCCCGAGAGAGATATCCAGGTACAGGGCGCAATGCGGCGTGCCCGTGCAACAGTGGGAGGAAGTATAAGAAGTGCTGTGGAGGATGAGCGCGTCCATTGTGGCCTATTTCTCGCACCTAGATTGGATCGGAGTATTTCGGTATCCACTGACTGGTTAAGCGAGGCAGGAAAAGGTCGAGAGGGACAAGAGTGAGAGTGGCAGGAGCGATAAGAGGGAAGTGTGTGCTTGCTCCATCCGATCATTTGTGAAAGACTGGCAGCATGGATGTGTCGATTTGTTTTTCTCGGTATGTGTTGGTGTTTAATATTTTAATTGCATCTGCCTACGGTGGAAGTCCCATCCCTGACGCTGTTGTCATCGATCTTCCCCTAGACGGCACGACGCAGGATGTCAGTGGCAACGGGTATCATGGCTCCTCTGGTGGCGTATTTGTGCCTGATCGTCGTGGAAACCCTAACGGGGCACTTCAGACGTTCGCCAATTCGAATCTGTCGATGCCTGTAACCCAGCTGGACTGGGATTCGACGGCAAGTCTCTCCTACTCTCTTTGGTTTATGTATCCCAACTTTGATAGCCGATATAACGAGCTGGTTAAACTTCAAAAAGACTGCGGTCATTTCCACCTTGGAGTAGCTTATGATAAAATCATTTCTCAAATGACGACGAGCGTAGGGGCAACATGCGAAATCACAAATGTTGTTGAAGCCGGGCCAATCGAAGTTGGTATTAATCCGGCCCTCAAATATATGTAACTTTAATGATATTGATGGATTGAAGATTGCATGAAACGAGACGGACGGAAACTATCAAGTGAACAGCAATTGCTGCAGCGTCAGAACGCTGTGAATATGTTCTTCCAAGAAGGCTTCACCAAGACGGACATTGCTCTGGCGCTCGGTGCCTCTAGACAAAATGTGAGTCGCTGGTGCAATCTCTATGAGGAGGGGGGCATGGAGGCCTTGGAGTTGGGTCGTCGCGGGCGCAGACCAATGGAACAAGCCAAATTGTCATGGACTCAATGCGGAAATATCGTGAGGATTATTCAAGACAACACACCAGACCAATTACGGATGCCATTTGTCTTGTGGACAGCGGCTGCGGTAAGGGACCTAATTCACACCAAGTTCAAGGTCACGTTTCACCTCAGGACCGTTAGGAAATACCTGAAGAAATGGGGCTTCACTCCTCAGAAGCCGATCAAGAAAGCGTGGCAGCAGAGTGATCCTGCTGTAAAGAAGTGGCTGGAAGAGACGTATCCAGCCATCGCGCAAAGGGCTAAGGAGCAGGGAGCTACGATCTATTGGGTAGATGAAGTTGGGGCAACAAATCAGGTGAATGCGCAACGAGGCTATGCGCCTATTGGCAAGACGCCAGAACTTAAGAAGAGCGGCAGGAAATACCGAATCAACATGATCAGCGCAGTTACCAACAAGGGAGAGCTTCGATACATGTGCTACACCGCAACAATGACGCAGCTCAAATTTATTCTATTTCTATCGAAGCTAGTGAAATCAACTGATGGCCCGGTAATCGTTATCACAGACAACCTCTCCGTCCATCATGGAAAGCGCGTCAAAGCGTGGGTGGAGGAGCAGCCAAATCTCACGCTAGAATTCATCCCAAGCTATTCACCGGAACTCAACGCGGACGAATACCTCAATCGCGATCTCAAAAAGAACGTCAATGCAAAGCGGATGCCGAGAAATCTCGAAGAACTAAAAGAGAACGTCATGTCATTTATGCGCAGTATTCAAAAGCAACCAGAGCGAATTAAGAGCGACTTCAATGGCAAGAGGATTGCATATGCATCATAAACAATGCATCATAAACAATGCGTCATATATTTGCAGGCCGGATTAATAGAGGTTAAATCGAAACTCAATTTCACGACATCATGACTCACATTGCCAATAATCGCAACCCCTCGATGGAGAGTGATTGTCTCACTGTCATATTCGCTAAATTGGGGCGCTTTCTCAGCGGTGACGGCAAAAGTTCCATACTGGCTTGGGTATGCTTGTTTTTGATACCACTGCAAGCGCTTAAGGCTGTCGA
>CALLLI010000126.1 GCA_938082635.1 uncultured Verrucomicrobiales bacterium | reverse complement strand
GAAACATCACCGCCAACGACTTCTGCGCATCTGAACGGCTTCCCCATCCAAACATGCGCAAGCCGGCATCGGCGCGAAAGCCTAACGAACCATCCGGCTCAAAGAACTCCACATGCACGGGACGTTCCCACTCCTGCCAGTAGTTGGCCACACGATCTCCCTCGCGCGCCCCTTGCCCTGGTGTGTAAATACCCCGCTCCTCGTCCCAAAGATCATCTGGCTCCATCGTTAGAGAAAGGACGGGCATCGTGAACGTTCGCCCCGTCAAGTAACTCACCGTGAACACGGGACTGGTCGGCAGACCATCTCGAAACGTCCGCGCCTTGAGCACGCGATCCCCACCAAAGAGTGCGGAAATCGGTTTGGAATAGAGAGACGAGGACGCCGTAGGGGTGCTGCCTGTCGTGCTGTAACGGATTTCATTCGCTTCATCACCGCGAGTGAGCGTGATGGTAGGCAACCGAGCGTAAAACCCGCCCGGCGGTGACGCCGTGACCGCATCCGTGTAGGCCACAAACGCTTCGCCAACATTAGCGGCCTCAGGCGTTGGCGACGCCACCATGATCCATGACGAGGGATCCCCGGCACTTCGGGCCAGCGCATGATCAATGGGAATCTCGCCCGTTTCTAGACGATCCAGCTCGGCCCCTTGGGGATCGGATAGGATCAAAACCTCTCCAGTGCGCTTCAGCTTGAAATTGGTATGAATGTAATTTTCACGCTTATCCTTTCCTGACGCAAACACTACCAAATACGCAGCAGGTTGTAACATCACTTCAGGAAAGGTCCACTTCATAGGTTTCGACGCATTGTCAGACAAGCCGTAACCGGCCAACGCAATCGCCTCCACCGACCCATTGTAGAGTTCCACCCAATCCGGGTACTCCCCGTCATAAACGGACGGGCCTAGATCTTGGTGCCAACGTTCGCAATCAGGTACTGGGCAGTTCTGCAAATCCGCTTCATATTCATCCGGCAATCCCCGGACGTTAGATGAAACCACTTCATTGATGACCAACCCTGTCTGACCCAAGCCGGGAACCAACGCCAACAACCAGAAAAGAAAGAAGCGGCATGGGGCATTCATGAAGGTCATCTTACGCAATGCCCCTCAGTTGAGACAAGACGTTCCTACCCCATAGAAATTGAGCGACGTGCCTTTTTGCTTCATGAGGAAGTCATTGATCTAACTAGAAAGGCGGGTGAAGGCAGGACAAGCGGCACTTGGCCCTCCATTGAAGCCCGCTGCAAACATGCAATCACACCCTGAGGAAACAGGACGATTCCCACCGAATATAAGATAGACTGAACGCCAGCAAAGTAGGAGAATCAAACCGCTTCGAGAAGATCGGTAGCGGGCGTCGCATCGGCTACAGTTATCGAAAGCGCTACAAAGCGTGAATCAAGCGCAAACAAGAATCGAAATGACAGAGCTGAGAGCTTTCCTAACCACACTCACCGCCATCGCAACAGTGGCGTCGGCCGCTGATCCCCAGTTGGCCTTCCCCGGTGCAGAAGGCTTCGGCGCTTATGCCGCTGGTGGGCGTGGCGGGACGGTCTATCATGTCACCACGCTTGAAGATTCTAGCGAACCGGGCAGTCTTCGGCATGCGGTGGATGCTGAAGGACCGCGCACCGTCGTGTTCGATGTGAGTGGCACGATTCAATTGAAGGATCACTTACGCATACGCAATCCCTTCATCACCATCGCCGGTCAGACTGCGCCAGGCGATGGTATTTGCCTGCGCGATGCCACCTTGAAATTCCAAGGCGAGGACGTGATCGTTCGCTTTCTCAGAATCCGGCTTGGCGATGTCGGCAAGGGTGGCGATGCCGTGAGTATTGAATCTGGCAAACGCATCATTCTCGACCATTGTTCTGCGAGCTGGAGTCTTGATGAAGTCTTATCATCGTCCACCAAGAAGCCCGTCCTAACCGATGTCACCGTGCAATGGTGCTTCATCACCGAAGCGCTCAACCCGAAGGATCATGGCTATGGCTCGCTCATCCGCGGCACCGGTGGCGCACGCTACACCTATCATCACAATCTCTACGCACACAACCGAGGCCGCAATCCACGCCCAGGCAATTACAACACCAACCCGCATGACAAAGATCCTTCTGGCTTGTTGCTCGATTTCCGCAACAATGTGATTTACAACTTCGCTGGTAGCCACGCGGGTTACAATGCAGACAAAGTGAGTGTCACTCGCCTAAACTACGTGGGAAATGCCCTGATTCCTGGAGGGAGCACCTCAGACGATTGGCAGGCCTATCAGATCGGCTCTCCCTACAATCGCGCCTACTTCGCCGATACCTTGATGGACGGTAAACTGCGCGAAGATAACTGGAGCGTCGTCAACTTCAAGAAATGGTCTCCCGAAGAGATCGCCACTTACAAGCAGACTCAGTCATTCCAGGCGGATCCCATTGAAACGGACGATCCTCGCACAGCCACTACACGTGTGCTCCAATTCGGCGGTGCCAGCTTGCCCAAACGCGATCCCGTCGACACCCGGGTCGTCGATTCTGTGCGTAAGACGTCTGGCAAGATCATCAAAAGCCAATCCGAGATCGGCGGCTGGCCTGAGTTGAAGAGCACTACAGCTCCGGACGACAGCGATGGCGATGGCATGCCTGATACTTGGGAAACGGATCACGAGCTCGATCCCAACGACGCCGCAGATGGAAACGCTGATTCCAATGACGACGGTTACACCAACTTAGAGGAGTATCTCAACGGCATCGTCACACACGTTCTAGCAGTTCCCGACGCAGCCGCACTTACAAAGCCATCTCCCCTTCGCATCGATCTCACTGCCAACGCACGCTCTGACATGCGGACTGAAGGCTGGGAGAATTGGCAACCCGTAGAGACCGACTGGACCCAAACTTTCGGAGACACCAAGTTCACCTTGCGCTCCACTGATGGTAGTGAGCTCAAGACCACCAGCACCAAGGCTCTCCTCGTCCACGGCCTCAGCGTCGGCGCCGATGCGGTCATCGCCTCCGACGCCCTGGAAGTGTTGGTCCGCGGACTCACTCCTGGCAGGCATACCTTTGTCGGCTATCACCACGTGCTCGGAGAAGCCAAAGCCCCTCTCACCATCACCACAGGTGATCAACGCCTTGAACGTGTCATTCCCTCAGAGAAAGCCGATCACAATGACGTACTCGCGACCTCCTTCGTCGAGTTCGAAGCGAAAGCTGATGAACCCACGGTCATTCGAATCGCGGCAGCGAATGGCCAGCCCGCGATTCTCAATGGCTTCGCCCTCGATATCAGCGATCCCAAACACAAAGCCCTGCAACCCAAGCCAGCCAACTTCGATTGGCATGCTAACGGCGACAATGGCCAGGTCGCGCTTGCATGGAAGCCAGCCGCTTCTGCAGTCAAACACCACTTCTATCTTGGCACGGACACGGATCTAGACGTTGCCGCAAGCAAGCTCGCCAAAGTCGCCACACTGACAGGGCACACCCACACGGTGCCTGTCTCCAAGGATTCCTTGCTTCACTACCTCTGGCGCGTCGATTCCGAAGATCCGCGTGGCAAGATCACCCGTGGCGATGTCTGGCAATTTCGCGTGCGCCATCTCGCCTTCCCCACCGCCGAAGGTTATGGCCGCTTCGCCATCGGTGGTCGTGGCGGTCGCGTGATGCATGTCACGAATCTCAATGACTCCGGTCCCGGCTCGTTGCGCGAAGCCGTCGAAGCTACCGGTCCTCGTACGGTGGTCTTCGATGTCTCAGGGTTGATTTCGTTAGAGTCCAAACTCTCCTTCCGCGAGCCTAATCAGTTTCTCACCATCGCGGGTCAGACCGCTCCGGGGAAGGGCATTTGCCTGCGCAACTACACCTTCGGCGGCATGGGCGCACAAGACACGATCCTACGCTTTGTTAGGCTACGCTTAGGCGATCTGTCAGGAAAGACCATGGACGGCATGGGACTCGCTGGCAGTGATCACTGCATCGTGGACCACTGCTCCATCTCCTGGACCATCGACGAAGCCTTCAGCTCGCGCGGCGCCAAGAACGTCACCTTCCAACGTAGCCTCATTTCCGAAGCGCTTCACATCGCCAATCATAAGAAATACGGCAAAGGCTCCGCCCATGGCTTCGCCGGATCCATCAGTGGCGATGTTGGCAGCTTCCATCACAGTCTTCTCGCCCACAACTCAGGCCGAAATTGGTCCCTAGCAGGTGCCATCGATCAAGCCAATGTCCACGCTGGTCGGCTCGATATTCGCAACATGGTTGTCTACAACTGGCGGCATCGGACCACCGATGGCGGCGCTCGTGAAGTCAATTTAGTCAACAACTACTACAAACCAGGCCCCGCCACCAAGTTACTCATCTACCTCAAACCGCAGTTCGAGAATCCCGCCTTCGGCCCGCAACAATACTACGTGGCAGGCAATCTCATGGAAGGCATCACCGAACCCGAAGGGCCGCTCGGTCCATTCAAAGGAATGAAAGCGCAAGGCGAACAAGATGCCCCTGCCACTGTTCCAAAGCCCTTCTTCGAACACCACGTCCAAACGCACACGGCCAAAGAAGCCTACGAGAATGTGTTAGCAGATGTCGGCTGCAACGTTCCCATGCTCGATGACCACGACAAACGCGTCATCCTTGAAACCCGCGAAGGCACCACTACTTACAAAGGCAGCATCTCCGGTCTCCCCGGTCTTCCTGACTCACAGAAAGACGTCGGCGGATGGGAAGACTATCCTGAAATCCACCGCCCCGCAGACTGGGACACCGATCGCGATGGCCTGCCTAACAAGTGGGAGATCGAGAAAGGCCTCAACCCTGACGATGCTCGTGATGGCACCATAGACCCCGATGGCGATGGCTACACGAATATTGAAGACTACCTGAACGGCTTGACCTCAGCAGTCAGTCTTTGAAAGATTTCGACAAGAGCCCGTGCCTTCTATGACATAGAGGCACCTCTACCGATACAACCCCATGAAACGAATATTCACTTTCCTTGCTGCTGCTGGTCTCGCCTCGGCCGCCGATGATTTCCCAATCGTGCCCGACGATGTCGAAGTAGCCTTGTTTGCCCAAGAACCTCTCGTTAGGAATCCCTGCGGTTTGGCCTTTGATAGTCAGGGGCGGTTGTGTGTCGGGATGGGCCCACAGTACCGGAAGCCGAAGCCCGACACGCCGGGTGATTCTGTTTGGATTCTGCTAGACAAGGATGGCGACGGCGTGGCCGATGATCGCAAGGAATTCGCCACTGGGTTCAATGCCATTCAAAGTTTGGCCTGGCGTGGCGACACCTTGTGGGTCGCAAACGCACCGGACCTCACGGTGGTGCGCGATTTGGATGGCGATGACGAGGCTGATGAGTATGTGAGGCTCTACACCGATTTGGGAAATCTCGAACACGGCTTGCATGGCCTGAACTGGGGACCCGATGGCAAGCTCTACATGTCGAAAGGAAACTCCAAGGGACTCAACAACGCACCGAGCTGCTTGGCACCGAAGCCCTTCCTGGATTTGTGGGGAATGACGGCACCCGAAGGCGCACTCGAGTTCCCGACACCAGTCACCTTCACGAAAGGTGACTATCAGAAAAACTACCATGACCCTTCTGATGACTGGGGGCTCTGTGGGGGCGTGCTGCGATGTGATTCAGATGGCAGTAACCTAGAGATCATCGCACGCGGTCACCGCAACCCGTTCGACATTGCCTTTGACGACGGCTTCGATTGGTTAGGCACGGACAATGATCAGAACCACGGCGACAAGATCTTCTCGCCTTTCTATGGAGCGCACTTCGGTTGGGGACACCCGTGGAGCTATGCCTGGGAGGGAAACGACCATTGGCCTTCCGCGCCTTCAGCGGGCCCGCTGTTTGAGGGTTCGGGATCTGGCGTGATCTACATGGGACTCGAGCGTTACCCTGACAAGTATCGCGGCGTGTTCTTGATCAATGATTGGTTAAAACGCCAGGTCTACATCTATCGTCCCACCTGGGATGGCGCGTGGATGAAATCTTCGTCTGACACACTCGAGATCTTTGCCGATGCCGAACGCGGACGTTCCATGGGCTCCAGCGATGGCCGCAGCTTCGACCCCGTCGATATCGAGGTCGGTCCAGATGGTGCGATCTACATCTCAAGCTGGGGCCGCGAATACGGGGCCGTGGTCACCGATGGCCGACAGCAGAACGAAGGTCGAATCTACAAGCTCTGGCCAAAGGCCGCGCCACCACAAATGCCGAACACCGAGAGAGATCCCTGGAAGGATCTGGCCAGTCATCTCCCCGTATGGCGCACCAACGCACAGGAATCCTTGATCGAACAAGGCCTTCCCGCGGCAGTACGCCTGAAGGCGCTCGCGACCGATCCTGCTTCGGTAAAGGCCTTGCAGACTTGGTCCGCGTGGACACTTGGTCGCCTCGCGTCAGACGACACCGCGATCGATGGCTGGTTCATTGACGCCCTGCAACACGACACGCTGAATCTGCGATTGCAGTCTATCAGGATCCTCGCCCACCGCGCGCAGTTGCGCGGTGACGAGAAGTTTCCACACGCGATCGCCGATTTGCTAGACGATGCTCAAGCCCGCATTCGACTCGAAGCGGTGCTGGCCCTGCGGCAGTCCAATGATCGCAGCCAGATCGCGCCATTGTTAGCACTCGCGGCCAAGGAAACGGGTCGAGTGACTTACTATGCCACTTGGGGAGCCATGGGCGACTTGATGAGCACCGAGTCACGCAAAGCCCTCCTGAAGGATGAACGCATCGGCGTGCGACGCGCTGCCTTGCTGAGTCTGTTAGAAGAAGATGCTTTGGTTGATGAAGAGGTCACGGTCATGAGCACGGACTCGGACACGACGATCGCTTCTCTGGCCTCGCAATGGTTAGGCGGTAAGACGAAGACACGGATCAAAGGGGCTCCACTGAAGAATCAGCATCTGACGACGGCATCTTCATTGCTCTCGCCAACGGGCAAGGTGCCGACGGCAGAAGAAGTGCTCCCATTGCTCGCCGAAGCGAAGGTCGAGCGCGGTCGCGAACTCTTCCTCAGTAGTCAGGGAGCGACCTGCGCCACCTGTCACCTAATGGAAGGCGTGGGCAATGCCTTTGCGCCCGATCTGTCTGACATTGGCACACGCGCGGACGCCAACTTCATCATCCGCGCGATCCTCGAGCCCAGCGCCGAGATCACGGAAGGCTTCGCCATGCAAATTGTGAAGACCAAGGATGGCGGATCGATCGGCGGCATTGTGCTGGAAGAAACCGGCCGCTCCTTGACCTTCGGAGAGGTCGGCGGCAGTCAGGAAACCGTCTTGAAATCGAACATAGTCAGCCGCGAAACCGCTGAGATCTCGGCCATGCCGCCCTTGGGAGCACTCATGAGCCCGCAACAGATCGCCGACATCACCGCGTATCTTATTGCCACCAAATCGCCGAACAAAGTCTGGGGCGATCCCAAGATAGGCTGGTATATTGAGGCCAACGGGGAGCGCCTAGCCATTCGTCTCGATGGCGTGGAGGTGCTTCGCTACTTTTTCAAGCATGAGGAAACGAAGCGCCCGTTCTTTGCCCATGTGAAGACGCCAACGGGCATCCAAGTGACGCGCAATTTCCCGCCCATCGAGGGAACCGATCCAATGGACCATGCCTACATGCATCCAGGATTATCGTTAGGCTTCGCGAACATCAACGGCGAGAATTTCTGGCATAACAACCGTGGTGGCGTGGTCGTTAGTGAGGGCCTTGAGGAAGCGCCCGTCGTCACGGAGACTTCTGCAAGTTTCACGGTGAAGAACCGCTACCTAGGGAAAGACGGCACCACGGTCTGCGAAGAGATTGCTAGTTATCACCTCACAAAGAACGACGCTGGCTACTTGATCCGCATGGAGAATGCGTTCAGCTCGGACAAGGCCATCACCTTTGGCGTGAAAGAAGAAATGGGCATGGCCCTACGCGTGGCCTCGCCGATTCGCGTTAAGCAAGGCTCCGGGGGCATTGCTAGTGCAAGCGGCGGCGTGAATGAGAAAGGCACCTGGGGCAAGACCGATCAGTGGTGGGACTATCACGGCACGCTAAAGGGGCGCAGCGTCGGCCTGCAGATCATGTCCGGCGAGGGAAACCTTCCGATGTGGGCGCACAGCCGAGATTATGGTTTGTTAGTCGCCAATCCTTTCCCTGTCGATGTGAAGGAGAATCGCGATAAGACCACGGTGATTGAACCCGGCAAGACCTTCCGGCTACGCTTCGGCGTCCAAGTGCACGACACAGCAAATCGTGAAGGCTACGATCCCAAGGCCGCTTATCAACGTTATCTAGCACAACCATGAGCGACACCATCGGCATTCTAGGTCTCGGCTTGATCGGCTCCGTGGTGGCGGCACGTTTAGGTGCGGCTGGCTTCCGAGTCGTCGGGTTTGATCCCGCCGTGTCCCAGCTCGACGGTATCGTTGCCGCTACCGATCCAAGTGAGGTCTTTGTGAGATGTAAAATAGTCATCCTCTGTTTGCCAGACGGCAACATTGTTCGCGCAGTGCTAAATGAAGCCCAATCGACGATCCAGGAACACCATCTGATCATCAACACCACCACGGGTGATGCCGAAGCGCCACACTCACAGATGATTGAAGCTACCATCGGCGGTTCCAGCGCCATTCTTCTGGAAGGCGACGCCTTGCTATTCATCGGAGGCACGGAAGCTCAAATCTCGCGCGCGCAGCCTATCCTAGACACCTTGAGTTCGCATTGCTTTCACCTGGGCGCCTTTGGCGCGGGCGCTAAGTTCAAGTTGGTCCACAACATGGCCATCGGTTTGAATCGCGCTGTGGTAGCCGAAACCTTGCAGTTCGCCGAAGCGCTAGGATTCGATCCTAATCAATCCCTAGAGATCTTGCAACAGTCGTCCGCGTCATCCACCGCCATGAAGGCCAAGGGCGCAAAGATGCTCGCCGCAGACTACGAGCCGCCTCAAGCCAGGCTCACCCAGCATCTCAAGGACGTGCGCCTCATGCTCGCCGCTGCAGAAGAGACATCGGCCAAGGTGCCGCTCACGCAGTTGCACGAAGAGCTCCTAGCACTCGCTGAATCACGCGGCTACGGCAAAGCCGACAATGCTGCCATCATCGAAGCCTATCGCGAAGACACGTCATGTTCGGACTAGCACTCTTAGACGCCCTTGTCATTGTCGGTTACCTGGCAGGGATCACCGCCTTAGGCATTTGGTCAGGGCGTCGGGTCCGCGGCACGAGTGAATTCTTCATGCCGCGCAAGTTCGGCAAAGGCATGATGATGATGCATGCCTTCGGAACAGGCACGGCTTCAGACCAAGCGGTGGTCGTTTCCGCCGGCACGTTCAAACTCGGTCTCTCGGGCATCTGGTTTCAATGGCTCTGGATGTTTAACACACCCTTCTACTGGCTCATCGCGCCGATCTTCCGACGCTTGCGCGCGAACACGACGGCGGATGTCTACCGTTTGCGCTTTGGTCCAAGCGTTTCGGTGTTGTTTGCCTTGGTCGGCATCATCGGGCTCGCCGTGAAGATCGGTCTCATGCTCAAGGGGGCTGGGGCCTTGATTGACTCAGGGACGAATGGGGCTGTCTCGCCAGCGGTGGCGATGCCCGTGGTGGCCATTCTCTTTGTCATCTATGGAGCGACCGGCGGTCTCTCGGCGGCGATTCTAACAGACTACGTCCAGGGACTGCTGACGGTTGTGTTCTCGTTCATTCTGCTGCCGTCGGTGCTGCATGCGGTGGGTGGTTTGTCAGGAGTAAGGGAGACCATCAATGACCCGCAGATGCTCTCGCTCGTCGCGCCCGATAAGATTGATACGCTGTTCATCGTTACCTTTGCGCTCCTGTCGCTGATCGGCATCGTCGCTCAGCCTTTCATCATGGGCGTGTGCGCGGCTGGGCGAACAGAGATGGATGGTCGCTTTGGATTTGTGGTGGGCAACTTGATCAAGCGTGTGTGCAGTGCCGCTTGGGCGGTGACTGGCATTGCCGCACTCGCTTACTTTATCCAGGAAGGCATGGCAATCGATGACTCGACGCCTGACCGAGTGTATGGCCAGATGGCTCAAACTTTTCTGTCACCGGGGTGGTTAGGCTTGTTTGTCGCGGCTTTGCTAGCGGGGGTGATGAGCTCCTGCGACTCGTTCATGATCTCAGCCTCGGGGTTGTTCACTGAGAATCTCTATAGGCCCTTACGAGCAGGTCGTTCTGAGAAACATTACCTTTGGGTCGGTCGTTTCGCGGCCCTTGTGATCGTTGCTGCCGGTGTTTGGGTGGCCTTCAAGATGCCCAACGTGGTGTCTGGTTTGAAGGCTTGGCTCAAGATCGCTCCAATGCTAGGCATTGCTTTCTGGATGGGGTTGTTCTGGCGTCGGTTCAATGCGGCCGGCGCTTGGGCCAGCACTCTAGCAGGGTTCTTAGGCTGGTGGTTGATGTCATTCACAGACTGGACAGAACCTCTTCAGATTCTGTCCTACCTATCCATGTCGATCGTTGCTGGTGCTGTCGCAAGTTTGGTCACGAAGCGGTCAGCACAAAAGGATCTGGAGCGCTTTCACGGATTGATTCGCACGCCCGTGGAACTCGGAGAGCAATTAGGGGCTCCGTGTCTACTCCCGGAGGGACGCCTTCCTGGAGTGCGCCCCATGGCGTTTGCAGGAACTGATTTCGAGTTTCCGCGCCCCTCGAAAACCTCAGTGATTGGCTTCTTATTATCTTCTCTTGCCGTCGCAGGCATGATCGGGGGATTTGTGTGGTTGATGGCCTGAGTCCGTTTTAGAATAATGCATTCGATGACATGACACTTCGTAAAGAAACCTCTTTTCTCGCTGTTGGTCTCGTGCTAGGCGCGCTCATCACAGCTCTCATATTTGTCTTTATCCAACGGTCGCACTCTTCTCGGGGTGGAGGGCCGGGGAATCAGTTGGTGTTGAAGTTAGGTCATAGTCTGGATCAAGCGCATCCCGTGCATGCCGCCATGGAATTCATGGGAAAGCGACTGGATGAGCTTTCGAATGGTTCTGTGGAACTCCAGATCTTTCCTAACGGTCAGTTAGGCTCCGAGCCAGAATGCATCGAGCAGTTGCAACGTGGGGCACTATCGATCGTGAAGACCTCAGCAGCAGCGATGGAAGGTTTTGTGCCTGAGATGGCCGTGTTTGGGTTACCCTATCTGTTTCGTGATAGTGAGCACTATTGGAATGTCTTGAACGGTCCCATTGGCAAGGAATTGCTTGATTCAGGCGGGACGGTGGGGATCCGGGGCTTGTGCTATTATGATTCCGGTAGTCGCAGTTTCTACACGATCAACGCACCTGTCAGTGATCCTGAGAAATTGCAGGGTGTGAAAGTGCGTGTCCAGCCCAGTCGCATGGCGATGGACATGATTTCTACGATGGGTGGATCTCCCACACCGATTGCTTTCGGTGAACTCTACACCGCTCTACAACAGGGCATGGTCGATGGGGCCGAGAACAACCCACCGAGTTTGCTGTCGAGTCGGCACTACGAGGTGGCCAAGCACTATTCGCTGGATGAACACACGAGTATCCCTGACATGGTGATCTTTAGTGAAAGCGTCTGGGTGCAATTGACGCCTCAAGTGCGTGCTTGGGTTGAGCAAGCCGCTACCGAATCGGTCGAGTTTCAGCGAACGCTTTGGATCGAGAAGACCGAAGAGGCGCTGCAGCAAGTGGAAGAGGCAGGCGTCACGATCTATCGTCCAGACAAGGGACCCTTTATCGAAGCGACCAAACCGATGTACGAGAAGTTGTCGGGTCAACCTGTTGGCATCCTTGCCCAACGCATTCGGGAGGTGAAATGAGTGATTTAACGAAAGACCCACGGCCCAGGAATGGGTTTCTCAGCTTGCTGGTTCGCCTATTAGAATGGCTAACGATCGCGATCTTTGCCGCGCTTGTTCTCGATGTGCTTTGGGGTGTGGTCTCTCGCTATGTGCTCGGCTCGCAAAGCCGCTGGACGGAAGAGGTGGCCATCTACTTGCTCGTGTGGGTGTCTTTGCTAGGCGCTACGCTGGCCTTCCGTGATCGCGC
>CALLLI010000125.1 GCA_938082635.1 uncultured Verrucomicrobiales bacterium | reverse complement strand
AAAGAGAAAGACAACCTGCTGAGGCGCATCGCTGAGCGAGTGGTGATAGAGCGGCCAGGACGTAATGAACCACGCAAGAAGAAGCGAAGGCCGAAAAGCTATGGATGGTTGCAAAAACCCAGGCACACCTATTTTGAGCACTTCCGAGATGAAAATCCTCCCAGAAAAATCCTCGATGAAGCCAGTTTAAACTGGTGCCATTCAGGTTAGGCCTCTACTTTCCACTCGCGCTAGATCCAACCTTACCTTAATTGAAGACATGAATTATTCTCGCCGTTCCTTTCTTGCCACCTCTGCCATGACGCTGACAGCCGCTTCGGCTCAGAAGGTGGTCGGGGCCAATGAAAGAATTCGTCTCGGCTTTATCGGTTTAGGTGGTCGGGGCTCGGGTTCTGCCAAGTGGTTCAGTAAGATCGCAGGTGTCGAAATCGCGTATCTGTGCGACGCCGATCAGAAGCACGTGGATCGTGCGAAGAAGCTTTATCCTCAGGCCAAGGGCACGCAGAATTTGCGGGACGTGATTGAAGATAAGGACGTCGACGCCGTGGTGGTCTCCACTGCGAACCATTGGCATGTGCTGGCTTCTGTGTGGGCTTGTCAGGCTGGCAAGGATGTCTATGTGGAGAAGCCGATTTCTCACAATATCTGGGAAGGCCGCAAGTTGGTCGAGGCTGCTCGTAAGTACGATCGGATTGTCCAGGGCGGAACGCAGCAGCGCAGTGATGAGTTGCAGACAGCGATTAAGGATTACTTTGATTCCGGTGAGCTCGGAAAGATCAAGTATGTCCGTTGCAATCGGTATGGTAAACGTGCGAGCATTGGTCGTCGGAAGACGCCATTAGAAATTCCTAAGTCACTCGATTATGATCTTTGGTTAGGGCCAGCGCAAGATCTGCCGCTGTATCGCGAGAAGCTTCACTATGATTGGCACTGGGATTGGAATCTCGGAAATGGAGAACTCGGCAACTGGGGGCCGCACATCGTTGATGATCTTCGTAATGTGGTCTTTCGTGACAAGTTGAAGTATCCTAAGCGCGTGATTGCTGGTGGCGGTCGTCTCGGTTGGGATGATGCGGGCACCTCTCCTAACACACACTTTGTTTACATGGATTGCGGTGACATTCCTGTCATCATGGACGTGCATAACTTGCCACGCGCTAAGGGCGTGGACGGCGGTGATGTCTACAAGCGTCGCCGTACGAGCAGCTTCCTCATTGTCGAGTGTGAGAATGGTTACTATGCCGGCGGTCGTGGAGGTGGGCGTGCCTATGATAAGGACGGCAAGGTTTTGAAGAAATTCAAAGGCGATGCCGGTGGTGCCCATGCGCAGAACTTCATCGATGCGGTACGTTCACGGAAGAAGGAAGAGTTGAATGCTGAGATAGAAGACATCCATCTTTCCAGTGCGTGGTGTCATCTTGGGAACATCTCGTACCGTCTTGGCCAACAGTATAGCCGTGAGCAAGCAGAGGCGCAGGTGTCTGACTTCCAAGGTTGGAATGACGTGATCGGAGATTTCCACGAGCATCTCAAGGCAAACGAGATTGCGGCGGGAGGCTCAGATGTTAGGCTCGGTGCGATGTTAGAAATCGATGCTGACAAGGAGACCTTTGTGGGCGCCAGTGCGACGACGCCAGCTCTGAATTTGCTTCGCCGCCATTACCGTCGCGGTTACGAAGTGCCTGAAGTGGTCTAATATTATGAGAATCCTAACATTCCTCCTTCTTGGAGTTTCCCTGGTTCAGGCTGAGCTTGTCTTTGATAAGGAGCATCTTGAGCTGGCATCGAAGCCCGATGCTGAATCGATCACGGCGACGTTTGCGTTCAAATACACCGGGGCGCGTCCAATCAACGTGCAGGAGGTGGATGCGAATTGCGGGTGTATCAGCGCGACTTCTGATAAGGATCGTTACGTCAATGGCGATAGTGGCAAGATCACCTTCGTCTTTGAGTTAGGCAGCAAAGAGGGGAAGCAGGCGAACCGTGTGTGGATCACCTACACGGAAGAAGTCATTGCCGGGCAGAAGGTGGCTGCGAAGAAGGATCTCGGTCCTTCTGGTGAGGATCCGAATACCGTCGTGGCACCCAAGACAAGGAGTCTCTCGGTAGATATTGACATTCCTATCATCGTGAATGTGGAGCCTAAGATGACGACGTGGGAGGTCGGCTCGAAGCCGGAGCCCCGCGAGGTTATGGTGACGATGAAGCATCTCACACCTATCCGAATCACTGAGGTCAAGTCGTCCAGAGAAGACGTCAAGGTTGAGCTGAAGACGGTGAAGGAAGGAGAGTCTTACATTATCACGCTGACACCTTCATCGACTGAGCGGAAGCGGCTTGGGATGCTCACGATTGTGACGGATTCCAAGGAGACTCGTCATAAGAAGAAACTTGGTTTCTTTAGCATTGCCTCAGAGGCGCCTAAAGAGAACATCGGCGAGCCCATCATTCCGCCGACGAGAGAGGCTTTACGTCGATAGCCTTGACCTCAGCGATTACTTCATCAGACTCTGTCTAATGAAGTGGTTTCGCGTTGCTGTTTTTATTCTGGGCTTTGCCCAGGCGTCTCAGGCAGTACAGCCGCTGGATTGGGCTGTAATCGCGACGTTGCCTGCTGAGCCCGGGCAGGCGGCGCATCCTGGCGTGGCGGGCCCATTTGCGGGAGCTGATGGGGATGCGCTTATTATCGCTGGTGGCGCCAATTTCCCGAACGCACCGCTGTGGGAGACAGACAAGGTCTGGCATGAAACTGTGCATGTGTTGGAGAAACGCGGCGATGTCTACGAGTGGAGGTCGGGTGGGGATTTAGCGGTTCCGTTAGCCTATGGAGCTTCTGTGTCGACGGATAGTGGAGTCGTTTGCATGGGGGGTGACGATAGCGCACGCATCCGAGATGAGGTCTTTCGCCTCACATGGGATGGCGTGTCCGGGCGGCTGGCTCGCAAGGATCTGCCGTCGTTGCCTGAGCCCTGTGCGTATGGCCAAGCCACGCTGATCGGAGACACGATCTACTTGGCTGGAGGGCAGCGTGAGCGTGGCTTGGATTCAGCCATGAAGAATCTCTGGTCGCTTGATCTAGCGCTGGAAGGCAAAGAGGGATTTGCCTGGACGGTGCTCCCTCCTTGGCCGGGTGAGGCGCGGGCATTTAATCTAACTGCGAATCAACACAATGGCTATGATCAGTGCGTCTATGTGATGAGTGGGCGACGTGAAGTCGGGGAGGGGATTGCGTTCTTGAAGGATGTCTGGGAGTTTAATCCTAGCAAGCAGACATGGCGTGCTCGAGCAGAGGCCCCGCGTTGTGTCATGGCGGGTGGAGCGCTCGGCTTTGGTCAGAGTCATCTCTATGTGTTAGGAGGCGCGGACGGGTCTCTGTGGGGCCAAGTGGAGACTCTTAAAGACAATCACCCAGGCTTTCCCAAAGAGGCTTTACTCTATCACACGATCACAGATACGTGGACCAGCGGCGGTCCGATGCCGGCGAATCATGTCACCACGGTGCCGGTGAATTGGAACGGCGCCATGGTGATTCCCAGCGGCGAGGTGCGTCCTCGAGTGCGTTCACCCAAGATCTGGGCGGCGACTCCGGGCGTGGCTCGAGTCGACTTTGGTGTGGTTAATTATGTAGTCCTCATCGTCTACCTACTGCTCATGGTCGGTGTGGGGATCTATTTCGCGCGAAGGAACAAGACTACCGATGACTTCTTCCGTGGTGGCAAACGGATCGCCTGGTGGGCGGCTGGCTGCAGTATCTTCGCCACGATGTTAAGCTCGCTCACGTTCACGGGATTGCCCTCGAAAGCCTTTGCTCAGGACTGGGTTTACCTGATGGGGAACATGATGATTCCCGTGGTGGCCGTCGTTGCCGTCTTCGTGGCCTTACCTTTCTATCGTCGCATCGATGCAACGAGTGCTTACGAGTATTTGGAGAAACGCTTCAGTCGTGAAGTGCGCATGACAGGCAGTCTCTTCTTCACGCTTTATCATCTCTTTCGCATGGCGGTGGTCATGTCTCTCACTGGATTGGCGCTCTCGACCGCGACGCCACTCACGCCAGGTCAATCAGTGATCCTCATGGGGGTGCTGAGCATTCTCTACTGTGCGATGGGCGGCATTGAGGCGGTGATTTGGACGGATACCATTCAAACCGTCGTTCTGCTAGGTGGCGGGATCATTGCTTTAATCCTTTTGATAGTAGGCGTGGATGGTGGTTTCGCGGGCTTCGTGGAGAAGGCGAGTGCTGCAGACAAATTCCGCATAGCGCATTTCAACTGGGATGTTTCCAGTGCTCAGATTGCGGTGTGGTTTATCATTATTGGCGCGATCGGTCAGAACTTGTCATCCTACACTGCGGATCAGGCTGTGGTGCAACGCTACATGACGACGCCCACGGAGAGTTTGGCGGCGCGTTCCATCTGGACAAATGCGGTTCTGAGTGTTTTTGCTAGTTTGCTGTTCTTTAGCCTCGGAGCTGCGCTTTTTGCTTTCTATCAGTCTCATCCAGAGAAACTGGATCCGACGCTGGCCACGGATCAGATCTTGCCATTCTACATCACACGAGAGATGCCCATAGGATTGGCTGGCCTCATTGTGGCTGGTATCTTTGCTGCTGCTCAATCCACGGTCTCGACGAGTATGAACTCGACAGCGACGACGATTGTGACGGATTTCTTGAGACCGCTGAGAATCTTAAAAGACGAAAGCCGTTCCTTGAGTGTCGCGCGCATGATTACGGTTGTGATGGGAGTGCTAGGCACACTTCTAGGGCTTGTCTTCATCGATCCGGGGATCAAGTCCCTCTTTGATGCCTTTATTAAAGTGATAGGTCTCTTCATGGGTGTCTTGGGAGGTCTCTTTGTACTGGGTGTGTTCACGCGCAGGGCGAATAGCACGGGCGCGCTTGTGGGCGGTCTCGCTGGCGCTTGCATCATGTTCTGGCTATGGAAGTTCACGACGGTGAATGGCTATCTTTATACGACGTTCGGCATTTCCGCTTGTGTGCTGATCGGCTATGCTGCGAGCCTCGGGTTGCCTGGCAAACGACAGACTGATGGACTCACGATTCACAGTCTCAAGGGTTCATCTTAGTCTCCGATTCGTGAGTTCATGAACTTTCTTGCCCATCTTCATGTGGGCCGTCATCTGAATCCTGTGGAGAGTGCAGGCAATCTGTTAGCAGATTACTGCAAGACGGTGGGAAACGAGCCCTTTCGCAGTGGCGTGGTATTTCACCGTCGGATTGATTCCTTTACGGATACCAATGTGGTGGCGGGCGAGGCGCGTGCTTTGTTCAATGCGTCGTATCGCCATTTTGGTGGTGTCTTGAGTGATCTCGCTTTTGATTGGTGTCTCGCACGAACGCGGGATGAATGGTCGCCGAACGTTGGGCTGTTGACCTTTGTCGAGAACGCACTCGATAGGATTCAGCGTTGCCCGGACGAGTTGCCGGACGATGCTTCATTTGCTCTTGATCACATGATTCGGGGGCGTTGGCTCCAAAGTTACAGCGATCTTGGCGGTAGGCGTGAGCCGCTCATTCGGATCTCGCGTCGGCGTCCGATCGTGAAGAGAGCTTTAGGAGCAGAGCGCCTCATGGGAGCCTATGAGGAAGAGCTCACAGAGATCTTTAGGCGTTTCTATCCTCAGTTACTCTTGCTCGGCTAAACTCTCTAGCCGTTTGCCGATGAGCATGTATAGGATAGTGCTAGCTATGGCGAGAGCAAAGGACCACATGATGATCGCACCGTCAAACGAGCCCCCCATGCCCATAAGGGCCATCATGAGGGTCATGAGGATCTGTAGAATGAAGCTGCCGACCAAGGTGATGGGAATAGCTCCCCAGCGCAGCCAGAGTGACAGGTAGACGATCATGTGGGAGATGAAGAGAAACCAAGCAATGGCGTAGATGAATGCTAAAAATATTTCGGTTTGCAGAAACTCTAGCTCGAAGTGTTCGATAATGAGTAGGAAGCCGAACCCAGCGACGAGCAACCCTGGAAGAGTAGCGACGGCCGAAGCGATCAGTTTCTCGTAAGCAATACGTTGAATGGATCTCGGTGTGAGCGTGAGGGAAGACCACGTTTGAAGCAGGCGTTCGTGCTTGAAGACGGTACCTAGCTGAAGAGCCCAAGTGATGGTTGCTGTGAACAGGCCGATTGTAATGAAGAGACCGCTGCTTGCTTCTAGAGTAACTGACGTGCCGATAACGCCTGTGATTCCTGCAATGACGCCAAAGGCGACCAGCATGAAGAGGAGATTCATCCAAAGTCGAGTGACGCCGCCGTATTGGAAATAGAACTCTCTCCAAGTGATCGCGTAGCTGGTGCTGGGGCGAGGTTTGCCACCACCGAAGACCTTTGGTGGTGACGTGGACTTTAGCGTCGACTTTCGGGATGCACCCGGCGTAGCACCGCGACCTTCTCCTTGATTGAAGACATCAAAGACGGCCCAACTGATGAGGAAGAGGACCACACCTATGACAAAATTCGAAAGCGGTTGCATGAAGACGCCTTCGTCAAACTGAAGCTCGGAGACCTGTGCCAGCCCGGTGGTGGGACTGATGGCGATGATCCATTTCCCAAGAGTTCCAAATCCGAGATCGGTGCCTATCAATTCACGAAAGAAAGCGCCAAGGATGGGTACCCCAAAGATAAGCACAAGGAGAACAGCGACGGTCACTGTCACCACCATGGAGGTGCGGCGAAAGATGACTGAGAAGAGGAGGGTAAGGTTCCCAAGTAGAAAGGTGAAGGCACCGAGAATGGCGTAGCAGCTGAAGATCTGTTTTAAGCTGACTCCGCCCAGAGCGACAGCGAGACTGACGAATGGCAACTGCGTAGCTAGCAGAATGAGAAATGCGATCAAGCGGCTGGTGGACTTGCCTAACAAGATCGAGAGGGGGCTCATGTTCGTCATGCGCAGTAGCCCTAACGTTCCATCTTCTTTCTCCTCGGTGATGGCAGAGGCAAAGTAGCTAAGGCCTATCAATCCGATGAACAGTAGGTTCAACATTGTGACGGACTGGAACACGGCTAGGCCTGGGGCACCGCCTCCCCACCGATACTGTTGGCGGGTGGCCAATAGCATGAGTAGGATGAGCGTGATCATAACGAATCGCGCAATGTAGGTTGCCGGTTTACGATACTCTTCACGCAGTGAGCGGACGAAGAGGGCTGTGACGCCAGGATTCATGAGCGTACCCCTGGTTGAGTGAGATCCATGAAGGCTTCGCTTAGCTGCCTCACATCCTCACGGAAACTCTTCAGCTGGCCTCCATTCTGAAAGACGACTTCAAGTAAGCGTGTTGGATTGCGCGGTGTCGCCTCCATTCGCACTCGGTAAGCGTTTGACTGAGCAACCGTCTCAAGGCTTACGAATCCTGGGAGTGCCCGTAGGGCTGTTTCCACTTCTGGAATCAAGGCTTCGAGTTCGATGCGATAAGCGCCTTCGGGGCTTTGATCTTTGACCAGGCCTCCAATAGTTCCCGTGTACTTGACTTCACCACGGTCTAGAATGGTCACGTGATCACAAAGAGTAGAGAGTTCTGACAGAATGTGAGAGCTGATGAAGATCGTCTTTCCGAGACTGCGCAGTTCTTGCAGAATCTCCATGAGCTCGATTCGCGCTCTGGGGTCGAGCCCGGAGGCGGGTTCGTCTAACAAGAGAAGATCAGGATCGTGAACCAGGGCACGAGCAAGGCTTACGCGTTGCTGCATTCCTCTGGACAAGCCGGTGATGAGATCGTCGCGTCGGCCGCTCATGTCGGTGAGGGCAAGTATATCAGTGATCGTCTTGTCGCGTTCGGCTTGGCTCAGCCCGTATGCGGCTCCGAAGAAGTCGAGGTATTCGAACACCGTCATCTTTCGGTATATGCTGAAATGGTCTTGCATGTAGCCGATGCGGCGGCGCACGGATTTGAACTGCGTCGCCACGTCCATGCCAAACATGGTCACTTTGCCTGACTGAGGTTTCGCCAGGGTCGCGAGCACTTTCAGTGTGGTCGTCTTGCCTGCACCGTTTGGTCCTACAAATCCGTGTATAGACTGTGAGGTGATGTCAAACGTGACTTGATTGACAGCGAGATGGGTCTTGTAGAGGTGGGAGAGGTGCTGCACTTGGCAGCAGAGAGAATCGCTCATGTGCTAGGGAGTTTGGCAATGGGAATGACGTAGAGCACGTAGCCTTCGTAGGTATCAAAGCTCGGGCTTGAGGGTCTGAAACTCTCTGGAGTCTTGCCCCAGACAAGGAGTTCAGCGTGCTCAGTAGCTGGAGTGTGCTGTTTATGAGTCTTGCGGTGTCGGCTGGTTAGCCACTTCTGAGCGTCTTTCTTCAGCTTTCTGAAGTCTCTTCGGGGAGCGCTGTAGTAGGGCTGGTTTGCCTCCATGATCTTCTGGTCGCGACGGCCCGTTATCCAACTCCCGAGCATTCGTTGCATTCCGAATAACTGGTCATTCTGATGATACCACATTTCGGAAATTTCGAGATCTGTCGACACGTTGACTTTGAGGTGGTTGCCTAAGGTTTTCCAGGAGACGACATCGACATCGATCTTGGGTCCTGACAGAATGGCGCGGCTGAGCAAATTGCGTGAGCTGTTCAGCGGAAGGTCCAGCTGTAAGCCGCCTTGCGGCCCAACGCGTTGGTAGCCTGGAATCCGGTCTTGCTGATGTTGGACGCTGAAGAGTGCATTGGAATTGGGCAGGCGAAATTCGTAGGCGTCACCTTTCGTCACGAAGGCATGTGCCCATTGCTCGACGTCATAGGTGCCGTCTCCGAGCGAATAGGCGATGCCAGCATTCAGCCATCGATCAGAGTTGTCGTAGCCCCGACGGCCGATCATGCCGAAGAGCCAAGCAAACGCGCCTACGCATGCTAACAATACGAGAATAATCTTGCGATAGTCTCGTTTCTTCCCTCGAGCGTAGAGATAGTGACAAGGGCCAATCAAAACCAGGTAAACAAAGGCGGCTAGGTAGACCCAAGTCCATGGCACATCTGGTAGAGTGGATTGGCCAAAGGCCCGCCAGGCTGCCTCCCGTTCATCGTTGCTCGGCTTGTTCGTGGGTGGAGGAGGTGCGAGATTTTCGAGTACGTGAGGTTGGAGTTCGGAAAGGCGTGTTAGATGCTGGACGACCGTCCCGTGCCCAAGCGCCCTGGCACTTCTGGCTGCATTCAGTGGGGCCAAGGATCCTTCGAACCGGAGCGTCAGTCCATCTGGGCCAGGGAATAGGTGCAAGGTGCCTCCTCGTTTCAACCATTGTAGGAAGGACTCGGCTCGGGCGGCATCCCAAACGGGACGATGCGAGAGCAGGACAGTTTTGAGCCCCACCGTCGCACTAGCATTCGTCGGGAAATAATGCTCAGGAAACGGAGGGAATGCGGTGTGACTCTGCTGCTGGAGCCATTGCTGGCCCATGAGTTCCACGATGCCATGGTTGAGATCTTTGGGGGCGCGATCGATGTTCTCGTCCAAATCGTAGCGACCACCGCGCCAGGAAACACGCCAGTCCACGTATTGGTGCTGTTCGATGTAGGGAGTGAACTGGATGACACGCGTACCGCCCGGAGCTAGGCTGATACTTTGCATCTCTGGAATTCCAGAGAGCGAGTTTCCGAGACGGCGTTCTAACTGAATGCTGCCTTGGTAGGGATTGCCTGAAAGATTGGTAACTTCGAGTGTTAGCGGACTGAAGGCTTCAACCGATGGCTTGCCGTCAAAGCCCCAGAGAAACCGCTCGACCTTTAGGGGGGAGTCCTGGCCCCACACGACTAATGGGCAGAAGATGAAGATCCAGGCAAGCGGAAGCCAACGCATGCGGGACCCTGTCACAGAAGCTAGAGAGAGGGTAGTAGAAATCGATGGCTGACAGTGGTTACCGATGACGATGCGCTCACTACCAAGATTGACGGCGAGAATTTGGTCGCCTTTGAAGGCGAACTGTGATTGAACCGTAGTCAATCGTCGGCCTATTCCGCCGTATTCATCGAATCCCCAACCTTTCGACTATGATGAGATCCAACACACTCCTCGCCGCGAGTTTATTCGTTGCGTCTACCTTGTCGGCTTTTGGTGCCGATGATCTTACGATCACGGCCACAGAGGCATTCAATATAACCGGTAACAATACGGGTCGACACGATACCGATCGTATGCTCGTAGGCGGGTGGCCAGATAACGCTGGGTGGGGGTTGATGCGGGGTGTCATGGCCTTTGACCTGTCTACCATTCCGAAGGGCCGCGGAATTGCGTCGGCGTCGATTATGCTCAACACGCGTGCGACGGGTTTCTCGGTGACGAATCCCGAGGGTGCGCCTGGCGACATCGCGATCCGAGATCTGGGTAATCTTGAGATCGATCCGAACTTCGATGTTGCGGGGATCAATTGGGATACCTTGAATCCTCCTGGTGGTGATGTTTCCGGGCCGATCCTCTCTTCCTATGCTCGTAGCGATTTCCAAGATGGACCGCCGGATGGGACCCCTCTTCCGTTCACCACCAACAGCGAAGCCTTCGCGGCTGCAGTCACTCGTGCGCTAGCAGATGGTCAGGAGAGCCTCTATCTGGTGGCCCATTCACCTGAGTTCGATGCGAATCAAGTGGACGGAAAGCACTTCTATCGATTGAAAGGATCGGAGTTGTTGCCTACTATAGAGGTGACGGTGTTGGCCGCAGATACGGATCAGGATGGGCTCGAGGACGATTGGGAGCTAGGCTTCTTCCCTGGCGATCTAACCAGGCTTTCGGCGAATGCTGACAATGATGGTGATGGTCTCAACGACAAGGGCGAGTTTCTCTCAGGAGCCGATCCTACCAACCCGGATTCTGACAATGATACCATCTCTGATGGCGCGGAGGTCGTGAGTTTCCGCACGGACCCCACGAAGACCGACAGCGATGGCGATGGACTCTTGGACAACGCGGAGATCGCTGAAGATCCGTTTATCACCAATCCAGCTGCCGCCGACACCGACCGCGATGGATTGAATGATGGCGATGAAATCACCTTGGGAACGGATCCCAGCAATCCTGATACAGACGGCGATACCTATGCCGATGGATTAGAAAGGGAGTTTGATGCAGATCCTACGGATGTGGCCAGCGTGACTGGGTCGTTGGTCCGTGGAGGCCAGTGGACCGTGGAAATGGCCATTGCGGAGAATCCGCCGACTAGCAAAGAGGAAGTAATTGATTTGTTAGACAGTGGCGGAGGACGCGTGGGTGAGGTGCAAACAACGGAGTGGGACGTGATCAATTTCCAAGTCACGACGAGCGTGGATGCGTTCTTTGATACGTTGACACAGTATCCTATACTGGAGACACCAGTGGCCCGTCCGATTGGCCTACGAGTGTCTGGTAGCATCTTCGTGCGGGAGACTGGGTTGGTCACGCTTGGCTATGATTCGAGGGATGGTACTCCAGGGCTCCTGGTGATCGATGGCCAGGAAGTTGAGCTCACCAAGGGGAAACAACACAATACGGGACGCGCGGCGAACTTGGCGTCGCTGCAGTTAGAAGCGGGACCCCATGACGTTGTCTTTTATCATTGGTTGAATGCGGACACCGGGCTCTACATCTTTTCATCCTATCAGAATGGTCAAATGGACGACTGGGATCCTTCGAAGATGGAACTCATGCCCGCCTTTGACATCGCGAATGTGATGACAGAGGACACAGACGGGGATGGGATCGACGATTTCTGGGAGAATTTTTACTTTGGCAATCTCGCCCGTGACGGCTCAGGCGACGAAGATGGGGATGGTCTCTCGGACAAAGCGGAGTCTGAAAACCGCGCGAATCCGACAAAGAAAGATACGGATGCTGACGGATTGGAAGACGGCGTTGAGGTAGCGGAACACCAGACCGCACCAAACCTCTTTGATAGCGATGGAGATGCCATTGGGGACGGAGCGGAGGTGAATGAGCACATGACGGATCCTAACAAACGTGATACGGATGACGACGGGATCGCTGATAACATTGAGATCACCTTGGGTTCGATCCCGACGGATCCTGATAGCATTCCAGATACCGTGGTGCTGCTTCGAGATCAAGGCACGGGACGGGATTGGAGTGATGCGACTTTCTGGTCTGACGGGGAAGCTGTTAGTGTGGGGAAAGCTTACCAGGTGGGCGGTGTTCCCGGCTTGGGAGGAACGCTACGCACGCCCGCTTCTGGGAGTCCGACCTTTCCGGGAGATTCGCTGGCTCTTAGAGACGGAAGTGTGTTGCGGCTGAAGCATGGCGGTGTGGCCAGCTTTCCAGTGGTGACGGCGCAGAATGCGACGATTCAGCAGGGCCAAGCAGGCCAATCGATTGGTTTATCTGGGGACATCGCGGTGACGGAAGGGCTGACGATCGATATCCAGGGAGAGAATCGACGCCTCGACTTGGTCGGCACGTTGTCGGGTAGTGGAGCACTATCTCTTGAAGGAATTCTTGGGGGGGTGCTGTCGTTGAATACACCAATCAGTCCATTCGATGGCGATGTGACGATTGACGACATCTCGGTCTTCAATGCGAAGCCGGGAAGTTTGCGAGGTGGTAATGTGAGGCTTTCAGGTGAACTCTGGAGCGATTCTGCGCTGAATTTTGCTGGCAAGCGGCTCACTCTAGTCGGCTCAGAGGTCAAGGTGCAGTTAGACCAAGACATCTATGTGGGTGAGCTCTACTTCCAACCTGATCGTGAGGACGAAACGGAATTCAATCTCGATGGCTTGCTAGGAGCTCCTGTTGGCACACCGATTGCTGCAGAGTGGTTTGGAGATCCCGGCCTGGGAAGCCTGAACGAATTGGTCATGACGACTGGTCCTGAGGGAGAGACGCCAACAGGGATGATCATCTTCTCGGACGATGCTGATGGAGATGGCTTGCCTGATGTTTGGGAAAGCGAGAATGGACTCGATCCTGAAGTGGAGGATTCCCAGGAAGACGGCGATGGTGACGGCTTGAGCAATGAGTTAGAGTTTTACCTGGCCACGGCCTTGGACAGCACCGATAGCGATGGTGATGGCCTCGAAGATGGTGCGGAGTTCAACACGCATGGATCTAGCCCCTCAAACAAGGACAGCGACGGCGATGGGCTCGACGATGGCGCTGAGGTCAACGAGCACAAGACGAGCCCGGCCCTCGCTGATACGGATGGAGACGGTCTTTCGGATAGCGAGGAGATCAACACACATAAAACCGACCCGACTGTCTCGGACAGTGATCGTGATGGCGTGAATGATCGCCTTGAGATCGCCAGCGGCACAGACCCGTTAGACCCCGAGAGCACGATTGGTCTGTGGCAAGTGCGCACAGTGAGTTCGTCGAGTGCCTTGAACAACCTGGATCAGGCCGAAGCGGCCCTTGCTGGCACGGGAGTGACCAGTGAAGTGAGTTCACAACATATCACGATCAACTTTGCACCAGACGGCGGGGGGAACTACGACAACGACGAGATCTTTCCTAATATGACTGAGGTGGGCCAGGACCTCAATGACTTCGTCATTGAGGTGACCGGGACTTTTGGTGTGGGCGCTGCTGGCACCTACACCCTCGGCTTTAATACGGACGACGGTGGAAGTCTCACCGTGGACGGAGTTGAGGTTGTTTCCTTTCCTGGCACCCGTGGAGCAGGGGACTCGCTAGGCAGCGTCGCTCTGAGCGCTGGTGACCATGAATTACGGTTTGTCATGTTTGAGCGCGGGGGTGGTTCTGCCGCCGAACTCTTCATGTCCGTCGAGCCCGGTGAACTTACAGAGTTCGCGGACAATCGGTTTGAACTCTTGGTTGCATCTGTGAGTGATTCTATTGACCATACAGACGCCCCAGTCCTGACAAGCATCGAGCGCACTGCCAATGGCGTCGCCATTGGCAGTCCCGAGGGTGAAACCTATCGGATTGAGTACTCCCCGGATCTTGAGTTATGGGAGCCGATCGCTGAGGGCCAGATTGGTATATTTGAGGACACCGATGCTGCTCGTACAGGAGGCCGATCCGGCTACTATCGAGGTGTCAGGCAGTAGGACTCGAAGATTAACTATCATTGTCGTCTATTTTTCCGAAATTGGACGCCATTAGACGGGTTTGCGCCAAGGGTTAATTGAAAGAAGCGCTTCCGGTTCTCAGGTTCTCTCTTTGCGAAATGCCAGTCGGCGAAGTCTAAGATCGCCTTCCAGTCGGCGGGCGTCATGTCGTGTTGGCCCTCGCGAAAATGAAGTGCGTTGTGGTGTTTGGCTCCGAGAAATTCAAACACCGCGTTCGCTGCCGTACTCGTCGCTCGATTGCCGACGGGATTCGCCCAGGTGTCGCCGAGCGCATCAGTGCAGATCAAAGCGCGTGGAGCGACTAGCGCTTTCAGGGCGTGCTGATCAAAGGGGAGCCTCTCTTCGTGTCCGGCGAACGTGCGGAGCCTTGGATGAAACCAGTAACCGAAGCGGTCTGAGCGTGTGATAAGGTCTAGCGTTTCCACCTTGCCCTCTGAAATGCGAAAGCACCCAGCGCCGCCGCAGCCCGACCCGTTGGGAGCGACGAGGGCGAAACGTTCGTCTAAGGCACCAGCGAGGAGAGCTACCTTGCCTCCTCGTGAGTGTCCCGTAATGCCTACTTTGGTTAGATCAACGTCGTCACGCGTTTCCAAGTAATCCAACACTCGCATCGCGCCCCAGGCCCAGACGGCGAGGGTGCCCCAATCGTGCTTTGGATAGGCTCGCTGTGCGGGACCAATGGTATTGGGCTTGTCAGGGTCAAGATCTTCGCGTGCGAACTCGACGAATAGGTAGCCCCGCTCAAGGATCTGCGGGACTTCTTCCAAATGCCCGAGTGCGTGTTCTTCGCGGATGATCACGGGCAGTTTGCCAGTCGCGCCTTCAGGGCGGTAGACGGCGATACGCATTGCTATAGAACCTATCAAGAGCGTCAGGCGCTCTTCTGTACCTTCAATGCTATTGGGAATGGGGCCCGTGAGATGATCGCTCACTTCCAGTTGGTTAGGCCTTCCTGGCAGGTGACCATAGGCGTAGTGCTCGATCTGACGAATCAACTCTTTGCGACGTCGTTTCCAATCGGCCTTCGATTTCACTCCGGTGTCGTCGGCAAATGTCAGGAGATCGGGTAGTTCGTTGATTGAAGGAAGTTTGGAGATGGTAACTTCATCTGCCACGACAATGGGGATGTCACGTGGCGCTTCTTGAGCGCGTGCGATGAATGCACAAATCGGGACAAGTATGGACCGGACGAGTGTTCGGAGAAACGTTGATTTCATTGGAGATGGGAATCCAATCTTTCTGTCACAGAATAGGTATCGCAGCTATAGAATAGGAGAAAACTCGATGATAAGTCTATTTCACACGAAGGGGACCTGCCCAATAATACCTCACGGCGGAAGATTTGACCCCATGCCTGGTTTGCAGGGAATCCGCAGTCGGGATCGTTCTAGATCGATAGGGGGAATCCTCTTTTTTGCCCTCCTTCTGCTGCTGCTGTCGACGGGAGGCGTTCGCTCTATTGAGCGGTCGAACGTTCTCTTTATCGTCATTGATGATCTGAACGGCTATGTGAGCTGTCTGGGCGATCCCAATGCGAAGACGCCGCATCTTGATCGTTTGGCCAAACGTGGTGTGCTGTTTACGAACGCCCATTGCCAAGCGCCGATCTGCGGACCCTCGCGTGCATCGTTGATGACTGGGCTCCTTCCCTCGACCACGGGCATCTACGGTCAGATCAAGGACACTCAGATCAAACACGCGAGTAAAGCCGCCCGCGAAGCGACTCTCTTGCCTGACTTCTTAGAGAACCACGGGTATGCCACCTACGGTTGCGGCAAGCTCTTTCACAATGGAGATCGTGCTAGGGTGTTTGACGAGTTTGGTCATGGCACGAACTTTGGTCCCAAGCCGGCGAAGCGATTTGCCTATGATCCCGACTGGTTTGAGACGCGCATTGGTCGTACTCAAACCGATTGGGGTGTGTTTCCGGAAACCGATGAGAAGATGCCTGATCATCAAACGGCCGATTGGATTCTGGCGAAGCTTGAGGCGCTCTCGAAAGAGCCTAAGACCAAGCCGTTCTTTCTAGCCGCGGGGTTTTGTCGCCCACACGTGCCATGGTATGTGCCGCAGAAGTGGTTCGATCGGCATCCGCTCGCCGATCTTAAGATGCCGCCCTACAAGGTCGACGATTGGGACGACTTGCCGAACATTAGCAAGCGAGTGAACGCCGCCCCGGCCATGCCGCCCATGGATTGGGTTCTTGAGAACAAGCATTGGCCGTCTATTCTACAGGCCTATTTGGCATCCACCACCTTCGCCGATCACCAAGTGGGCAAGCTGTTAGACGCACTCGACGCCAGTCCCTTTGCCAAGAACACGTTCATCATCTTGTGGACCGACCACGGCTATCACGTGGGTGAGAAAGGTCGCTTCGCCAAGCAATCACTGTGGAAGCAAGCCTCTCGCGTGCCACTGATCATCGCGGGTCCCGAGATTGAAAGTGATCGAAGGGCCAATGCGCCAGTGCAATTGCTAGACCTCTATCCAACTCTTGCCGATCTCCTGGGTTTGCCGCCCAATCCTGAGAATGAAGGCCACAGCTTGCGCCCTCTGATCGAGAACACCGAGTCTTCATGGGGTCATCCTGCGATTACGACTTACGGTCCTGGCAATCACGCCATTCAAACGGCGACGCATCGATACATCCATTACGAAGATGGCAGCGCCGAACTTTATGATCATCGCGTGGATCCTAACGAGTGGGAGAACATTGCTAGCGCTCCTTCAAGTGATGGGATGATCGAGCAACTGAAGGCTTTGTTGCCCAAGACAAATGTTCCGAATGCCAAGCATAGTTCCTACGACTTCAACGATTACTTCATCGAGGTGCTCCGGTAGAAACTATTCCTTTAGCCGAAGGGCCGTTCATGAAGAGAGTATTCGGTCGTCCTCTTGGGATTCTTGGCTAGACTGCCCCATGGCAGGTGGCTATTTCATCACGGGAACGAGCACGGATGTGGGTAAGACGTTTGTGACGACGCTCTTGCTCACGGCCTTTCGGGCTTCAGGTGTGGCAGCAGTGGGTTACAAACCCGTGGCGTGTGGTTCGCGGGCAGATGCGGCCGCCTTGCGGGATGCTTGTGAGGGTGAGGTGACGTTGGACGAGGTGAACCCCTTGGCCTATCGGGTGCCAGCAGCGCCGATGGCAGCAGCGATGATTGAGAATGTGCCCGTGGATTGGGAGGCGATGGTGGCGGGCGCGAGAGTTCTCGGTGCAAGGTTTCCTATGGTCCTGGCCGAGGGCGTCGGCGGCTGGAAGGTGCCTTGTACTGCTGATAAAACGATGGCGGACCTCGCTGTGGAACTGGGCTGGCCTGTGATCGTGGTGGTGGACAATCGATTGGGCGCCCTGAATCACACGCTACTGACATTGGAATCCATTGCGAGTCATGGGCTCTCGTGTGCGGGTCTTATTCTGAATCAGCCTGAAGAAGAACGCGATGCGGCAAGCATCAGCAATACGGCGGTGCTCTCGCAGCTCGTTGAGGCTCCGATCCTTGCAGAGATCATGCACGATCAGGATGAGATTGAGTTGCCAGGTGAGCTTCGTTTCTAGCGAGGTCTCGCTAGTCTCTGGCAGATGCAGCACCGAGATGATTTGTTGTGGTCCTAGGCCACGGCCTTGGTCAGTGGAGTTCGTAATCAAAGCCCTCTGGTTTCACTGCGAGCGTGGAGCAAGGAGCTTCGTGAATGAGCCGTTCGGCAGTCGTGCCAAGAAATAACTTTCATAGCCCCGTGCGTCCTCGCGTCCCGAGTACGGCTAGGTCCGCTTTAGTATCGTGGAGATGGTTGACGAGCACATTGCCTGTACTAATGCCTTCCTTTACCGTGATCTTGATATCGAGTTTGTCTGGGACGTCGCCGGCGAGTTCGTCAGCCCATCCTTGAAGCTGTTTCGTGGACGCCTCGATCATAGGTGCAGTATCGAGCGGCGTCATGAAGACGCTCGGTCCCAAGGCACTGCCATCGGGCAAGAACGGCGTGGCGGAAGCATGGAGTAACTCTAACGAGGCGCCATCTTGCCTGGCGATAGCAACGGCACGTTGCGCGGCACGTTTTGACGTTTCCGAAAAGTCGATGCAGACGACGATGGTGTGAAAGGGGCCGTCTTGCTGCTCCCGCACGAGAAGCATGTCGACTGGGGCTTTGCGGATGCACTTCGCTGCGAATACGCCTGTCTTTCGGGAGTCTTTCTGACGATGCCCTCGTGAGCCCAGGACTAACAATTCGGCCTTGCGCTCTGCCACTTCATCAAGAATCTCCTTGAAGGGATAACCGATCACGACCTTCGTTTCGTAGGCTTGATTGCCGACGATGCTGGCGACGTGTCGCTCTAAATGTTCTCCGGCGTCCTTGAGAAGCTGGTTGAGATCGAATTCATAGTGATCCTTGAAGTCGTTCATGATCTCCTCCTCGAAGACGTGGAGGCAAATCAGTTTTGCCTGATGCCACGCCGCGATTCGGCTAGCCTCTTTGAGGGCGTTCGTGCTACAATCCGAGTAGTCGATTCCAACGATGATGGATTTAAGTGTGTCCATAGAAGAACGCTATTCGGCTGGATTCGTCGTGCCAACCAAACCTTGCCTGCCAATGTGCAAGCTTTGCTGTTTTTGACGTCATTTCACACGTCCCTCTCACTGTCCGGAGAGGATAGAGGGAGCAACATCTGTTGGCATCGCTGAGTAGGCTTTGCCTCTGGATGATTGGGCCGATGTCCATGCTTGGCGTAAACGGCCACCAGTGGTAGGGTGAACCTTCCACTTGATTTCGATTGGTTACGCAGATTCTGCGCATGAGAATGGTCGAAATTTCGTGGTGGCTCGTTCGGGTCGCACGAGACCCAAATCCTCTCCCTGCAATGTTTCATCTCATTCAACTCCCCAAGGTTCCTATCATCGGTGCGGCTTGCTTCCTGCTACCACTGTTCACGCTGAGTGCGCAGCTTGATCCTCGCGACGCTACCCTCTTTGAAGTCCACGCCCAGGGCAGTGATATCTATGATGGGAACGAGCTCATCAATGACTGGGCTCAGCCGGGAGCGGCAAATACGAGCATGGAGTTCGAACTAAACGGCGATGTGCTTACTCTGACAGTCACCGGCAATAATGGGTGGATTCATCACGACAATGATGCCACGCCTTGGGAAGTCGGTGTGGAGGCGGGAGGATCGTGGACCACTGAGTTACGTGTACGTTTGGCGGCTGATGATGGAAACGGCGTTGTCATTTGGGGCGCCAATGGAAGTCAGCGTGGCATCTATCAAATCAACACGAACGACGTATCTAACTTTGGTGTTGATACCTACGATGAAAGTGACAACACGGATGGCTTTCACACGTTCCGCATGGCTTATGATTCCGAAGAAGATCTCTACTTCTTCTGGCGCGATGGCGTCCCCCTCAACTTGGACAACGGTTCGGCGATGCAAGCGGGCACGGGCCAGAATCGCTATATCATTGGGGATTGCTGTTCTAACATACCAACGACATCGTTTGAGCTTGAGTATGCGAGTTACGATACGACGGGAGCCTATTCACCTGCCTCGTCAGATGATTCCGATGCGGATGGTCTTCCCGATGAATGGGAACAGGCGCACTTTACCAATCTCGATCAGGGGCCTAGCGACGACACGGATGGCGATGGCGCCACGAACATTGCCGAGTTCATCTTAGAAACTGAGCCGAACAATGCCAACAGCGCGCGGCCAGCGGGCAGTGTCGCCCTGATCCGTTCCAATAAGGCATGGGATGACCCTAGCATTTGGAGTGACGGTGCCGCACCGAGTGCTGGCAATGCCTACAGCGTCTTTGGTGAACGTCGCTTGCGGGCGCCTGCTGATGGCGGCGTGTTCGGTGGAGACAGCCTCACGATCGAGGGAGAGGCGGCCAGCCTCAGTCTTAACCATGCCGATGGCAGCACGGTGACGATCCCGAGTTTGGTGCTCGACTCGAGTACGTTGAGTCATGGGGTGGCCGGTGGAGATCTGACTGTCGATGGCAGTGTAACCATTCAGGAAACCGCTACGGTGAGCCTGGGCGAAGGTGAACGGGCGTTGATTCTTAGTGGACCATTGGGTGGCGAGGGTGATGTTAGTGTTCAAGGAGAACTTTCGGTGGAAGATGAAGCGCTTATCAGCACCCTGGAGCTGCGTGGAGTGGGAACGACGTTCAGCGGCGACTGGATCATTTCTCAAGCTTCGGTGAAAGCCGTGACGACGGGGTCGGCAGGTAGCGGAAACATCACGCTGGTGGATGGGCGATTTGATGCGGATTACAACATCAGTAGTCTCACCTCGAGACTCGCCGTGCAAGGCACGGAGTCGCGTTTCGCGCTCGATCAGGAACATGCCTTCGGCGAGTTCTTCCTCGGAGAAACCAACATTGGCGAACTGATAGGGCCTGGCGTCTATGACTTCGATACTCTCTCGGCATTGGATCCAGCGATTGCTGAAGTTTTTGAAGATGGCGGCGGGAGCATCACGATTGGTGGCGACGTGGATGCAGATGGCCTCTTGGACAGTTGGGAGCGTGATCAGTTTGGCGACACGACATCTAACAATGGCGTGGGTGATCCAGATGAAGATCAGTTAGACAATGCCGCTGAATTTGCGGCGGGTTCCAATCCAAACAAAGCTGACTCGGATGATGACGGGCTAAGTGATTTCGACGAGATCGAGACACACAAGACGGACCCCTCATCTGCCGATTCGGATGGCGATATGCTTGCTGATGCCGATGAGATCGCTAATGGCACAAGTCCCATCCTGGCTGACACCGATGCCGATGGTCTCGATGATGGTGTGGAGACCGGCACGGGGACCTTCGTTGATGCCAGTGACACGGGGACAGACCCTAACAAACTTGATTCGGACGAGGATCTGATCAGCGATGGGCAAGAGGTCGCAGGCAATACGAATCCTGTGGATGTCGCGAGCAATCTTCGTGCATCGGATGACTGGCCTAACAATTACGAAGGCGATGCCCTTCCGAATGACGAGCAACCTGATGCTGGTTGGGAAGTGAACATCAACGACGACGCCATGATCACTGCGGCTGGTGGCCTCTTAACTCTGGACACCCGCTTGCCTGCGGATCACTTCGTTCGCCTTGGTGATGGCAGCAGTTGGGTCAATAGCATTCAGGCGACAGACTCGTGGACCGTGGAAGTGCGGACGCGCATCTTGGGGAAAGAGAGCACGCGAGCTGGAGAACAAGGTGGTCTCAACGTCTGGGCCAGTGGTGCCGAGACGACAGCCACAGGATACCTGCTCATCGATACGGATGCGGTGCATTGGGGAAACAACAACGCGGTTAGGTTGGCGGATGGCGTGGACAATACCGACGGTTTTCACACGTTCCGCATGAGCTACGATGCCTCGGCGGAGCGCTTTCATATATGGCGCGACAGTGTTCTCATCGGCGATAGCCTCGAGGCCTCTAACGTCGTGCTCGCCCTCGACTGGTTTCTTATTGGAGACTCCTCTAGCAGTTTCTCCGTGCTGGCGGACGTGGATACGATTCGTTGGATTCGTGGCGTATTCCCACCGATCGCCCCTGCGGATGTGGACGAGGATGGCTTAGAGGACGTCTGGGAAATCGCGAACTTTGACAATCTTGATCAGCTTCCGGACGGCGATGCCGATGAAGACGGGCTCTCCAACGAATTGGAAGAAACGCGCGGGACCGATCCTAACAACAAGGACACGGACGGCGATGGTCTTGAAGATGGTCCGGAAGTGGCCGAGCACCTCACCGATCCCTCACGGTCCGATACTGATGGTGATACGCTCAGCGATGCTGATGAAGTCAATACGCATCTAACCGATCCGAACCAATCAGATTCCGATGGGGATCGGCTCACGGATAGTGAGGAGGTCGTCACCCACATGACGGATCCCAACAATGCAGACTCTGACGGTGATCTGTATAGCGACTGGGCTGAGATCGCTTTGGGGACCCAGCCTGACGATCCTGCTAGTAAACCCGACGGAATCGGACGGACGTTGATTGCGAGTTATGATGCCAGTTCGGGCGACCCACTTGAAGTCGGCTGGACCACTGGAGCCTTCTTGGCAAGCCCTGACACTGATGTTCAGGAGGCTGCCACTGAGAATGGCAAGCCTGCATGGCGCAACTTTGATGCCGATGGCGATGCCAATCCTGGCTATGCCTTCGAACTCTCAGATCAAGACTATGACGACATGTTTGGATTCGGTTGGCGCGTGACCATGGTGATTCGGCTAGAGCAAGGCGGCCACTTCTTCTCGTGGGGCGCGAATGGTGCCATCACCGCGGGCAATTTCAATTTCGCTGGTAATCTCCGCGCCGGCGTCGCATTGAATGCTGCTGGAGAAAGCTACGTCGTGGCTCCGGTCGGCGGCGACAATGTGACATTCGCCAATGGCATCACAGAAATGGTCTACGCACGCATCGTTCTAGAAGGCGCTCCAGGCGAGCTGGGATACACGGTGACCGTGTCTAACGATGACACTGGTGAGCTTCTATCGGAACAAACCATCACTGGATTCGGCAATGGCAACACACTGAACAACGGCAACCTTTCTGTCCAGTCGGGTTCCTCTGCGGGCGATTTCCGTGAGGCTCTCATTCGATCCTATGAACTCGAGAGTTTGAAGTCTCAGCCAACCTTCGGTGGCGATGGAGGAGTGGACACCGATGTGGCGATCACTGGCTTGAGTCTCGCTGATGATAATGTCAATCTGACTTGGACGAGCAGCGAAGGCGCCCTCTATACGATCGAAGGATCAACGACGTTGGAAGCGGATAGCTTTGAGCCGGTCGCCACTGACATTACCTCAGGCGGAGCGACGACTACGGCCATTGCAGAAAGCTTGTCAGAAGGTGGAGCGAGCAAGTTTTATCGCATTCGTCAGCAATGATCCGAACGGCGTCTGTTCTATTTCTCTTGGCGCCCCTTGTCATCGCGGAGCTTGAAATCTCCGAGTTCATGGCGGCGAATGTTGAGACGCTCGCCGACGCTGATGGTGATTTCCCGGATTGGATTGAGATCTTCAACTCAGACGTGTCGAGCGCTTCACTGGCCGATCATTATCTGACCGATGATCCAGAGGACCTCACCAAATGGTCCTTCCCCGAGGATGCGGTGGTCCCTGGAAATGGCCATGTCTTTGTGTTCGCCTCTGGCAAAGATCAAATCGGTGAGGAGTGGCACGCGAACTTTAGTTTGCGCGCTGATGGTGAAAGTCTGTTGTTAGTATCTCCAGACGGGGAGACGATCATTGATGCCTATCCGGATTTCCCGGAACAGCGCTCTGATATCTCTTACGGTCTAAACGTGGGGACGACAGAGCGGCAGTTCTATCCGGAGCCGACTCCAGGTAGCATGAATAGTGGAGGCATATTAGGATTTGTTGCGGATACGAAGTTCAGCGTGGACCGGGGATTCTATGACGATCCCATTGTCGTAGAGATCACCTCTGCCACGCCTGATGCCCGGATCCTCTACTCTATTGATGGAAGTGTACCCTCGCTCTTCTCAGGGCTTACCTACACAGGGCCGATTACGATCTCACCGACGACCATTCTAAGGGCAGTCGCACGCAAGGGGCAGTATTTGGAGTCGAACATTGATACGCACACTTACCTCTTTCTCGATGACGTGCTGAATCAAGATGGCGAAGGCTTGCCGAACCCGCCCAATCCAGCGGTGTCTGACTGGGACTATGAAATGGATCCAAATGTCGTGGCGGATCCTAGGTACGCCTCAACACTGAAAGATGATCTTAAGGCGTTGCGCACGATGTCCGTCGTCATGCCCGTCAATGACCTGTGGCGAGGTAGAGGCATCTATGCGAATCCAACACAGCTTGGAGTCGACTGGGAGAGAGCTTGTTCAATGGAAATCCTCAATCCGGACGACAGTTTCGCCAACGTTCAGGAGAATGCCGGGCTTAGGATACAGGGAGCCGGGAGCCGTTTCCGCAATCTCGGCAAGAAATCCATGCGCTTGGCGTTCCGTAGCGCCTATGGCGCTTCTTCGTTTCGCTATCCGCTCTTTGGTGAAGCGCATCCTTCTGACTTCGATACGATTGTGTTACGGGGCAGCTACTTTGATTCTTGGACGGTGCATGCGCCAGGAAGTGGGATGGCTATCGGTTGGCAGAATGCGTTGCAGTTTCGCACAGATTTCGGGCATCTAACACATCAAGACATGGGGGCTCATACTATCCTGAGCGACTGGGTCCACCTTTATCTCAATGGGCAGTATTGGGGGATCTATAACATTCATGAACGACCCGATGAGGCCTTTGCCGCGCTTCATCTCGGCAGTGAGGAAGAAGACTATGACATCCTCAAACAACGCCCTCGAGGACAGCCAAACGGCAGTATCCCGGAATTGGTCAATGGAAGTTTGGACGCCTGGGAATCTCTCATGAGCCTGATTCGCGAGGACGTGTCTAACGATGATGTTTACAGGGGCATTCTCACACGGATCGACCTCGATCAGTTTATTGACTACATCCTGATGAACCTTTGGGGAGGTAATCAAGATTGGCCGCACAACAATTGGTATGCCATTCGGCATCGCACTAGCAATGGTCCGTTCATCTTCTACACTTGGGACCCAGAGAACTATCTCTTCGGGCTAGGTGTGAATCAGACCGGCGTGGATACGAATCATTCACCAGGAATTCTCTTCAGTCGTCTGCGTGCCAATGCAGACTTTCGCCTACGGTTTGCGGATCGCGTGCATCGTCATTTGTTTAACGATGGCGCCCTGTCAGTGGCAGCGAATAGCAGGCGATTTCAGGACCTCGTTGATAAGCTAAAGGGACCGATGAACGCCGAGTCCGCGCGCTGGGGAGATTCGCGGACGGAGCGGCCTTTGAACACGATTGATACGTGGTTGCCCACCGTCGATGAGAAGCTCGACGAATACCTTCCTCGACGAAATGACATCGTGCTCTCTCAACTGACAGCCGCAGACCTTTATCCATCTGTAGAAGCTCCTGAGTTTCAGCAGCACGGTGGAGACGTCGATACTCCGTACACCCTGACGTTGCCAACATCGTTGTTCTCGAAAACGTACTATACTTTACCCTAATGTTTCATAAATCTTGTTAGGAAAAGGCCCTTTTGGGAGCAAATTTTCGAAGCATTTTTTCAATCACACCATCCTTGGGAATTGTCAGTGTCAGAATCCCGGCTGGGCGGGTAATACGACCGGCTTTCGCTAT
>CALLLI010000124.1 GCA_938082635.1 uncultured Verrucomicrobiales bacterium | reverse complement strand
GGCCAGGGCTGAAGGCTCGAAAGAGGGGTGTTGGCGAGCTCACCCTCAGGGTGAGCGCTCAATTGGTCTAAAAGCGCACTCATCACCCTCAAGGTAAACGAGTTGTGCCGGTTCATTCAATTCTCCATTCACGCTTCTAGGTTAAAGGGTTGCCGACCATACTTGAAGAAGTTTTCCTGATGCCATCTGCCGAACTGAGGGGCCGCGATCCCCGCCGGGCTGGCTTGCCATTCGGTGCTTATGATCGCGATCTGCCGACCACTCTTGTGGTCCGTTTGCGGATCTCCCTGACCGAGAGTTGTTCATCGGCTTTGCTGCCTAACAAGGTCCCGCGTTCGGCGATCGCCATCTCGGGTTCGCTTCCGACTATCAGCTTCACGGAAACGAAATTGGAATTCGCTCTGCGATCCCTGATTTAGGTATCCCATTTTAGTCCTGCACAAGATTTCCCGCCGCCCTATTTAAACAGTGGTTTCTAAGGGGCAGGTCCGGTGTTCTGAGCATCTCGCCCATGTGGCGAGCGTGGATGGATGGGGCCGTGTGGCATCGGTGCGGGATCTTATACTCGAGTGGAAGAATCTTGCGTATTTGGGGAAAATCTGCTTTTTTGTAACAAAGGGCGATACTGAAACAGCATCAGCCCGTCCAATGGCGAAGGCTGCCGTTGACGGGTTGAAGAATTTCCTCGGACGCGTTCATGGTTCCCTAGAGATTGACCAGCAAGACCACTCATATTCCCTAAGCATTATCCTCCCAAAGACTTGTCCATGAAGAAGATCCTCGTAGTTGATGACGAGCCCGGTGTTATTGAGTCGCTAAAAGCGATCTTTCACCAGCGCTATGATGTGTGTACGGCCACCTCTGTTGAAGAGGTCTTTAAGGTGTTGGAGCAGAATCGAATCGAACTCTTGCTCCTCGACATCATTCTTCCCAAAGGGGACGGGCTGGAGATTCTCCGTGAACTCCGCCAACGCTACCCTGAGACGCCTGTGATCATGCTGAGTGCGGTCAGTTCGACGAGCACGATTGCTGAGGCGATCCGTTTGGGTGCGGTCGAGTTCATCACCAAGCCTTTTGATGTCCATGATGTGCGCTTGATTGTCGATAAGGCGATTCAAACCGTGAATGAGCGTCGCCAGGTTGAGGCCTCCCGCCGGGAAGCGATTGAGACAGGGTTTCTTCATGAGATGCCGGGCGAATCTCTCGTTTATCGAAATTTCCTCCACGAGGTGCGTCGCCTCGCCTCCAACGAAGAGCCTGCGGTGCTTTTGGGAGAACGTGGCACGGGAAAAGACACGATCGCCCGTTTGATTCACACCATGAGCGCTCGTTCAGAATTGCCCTTTATCAAAGCTCAGCATTCGCCAGGCAGAGAAGACGCCTTTGATCGTGAATTCTTTGGCCAAGATAGTGACGCCTCCACCTCGGGCAGCGACCTTGAGCAGTTGGGGAAACTTGATCTCGTGGGTAGCGGGACGATGTTTGTTGAGGAGCTTGATTTGTTGGGGGCGAAGACGCAGGAGCGTTTGGGTGCCTTGATAGAAGAGCGCTTCTTCACTCGAGATGGTGGGGACTTCAGAGTGCAGACGACGAGTCGGTTGCTGTTCTCAGTTTCGAGTTCGATTGATCAGCCGCTTCCGGCGCTGGCCGATAAGCGTTTGTCAGCGCTAGCTTCTGGCAAAGTGCTGCGTATTCCTGCCCTTCGCGAAAGAAAGGAAGATATCCCTTTGTTAGCTTATGCGATCATCAATCGCCTTAGGAACCGTATGCAAGTGGCTGTGAAAGACATCGATGCGAGTGCAATGGACGTTCTGCGTCGCTACGACTGGCCTGGGAATGTGCGTGAGCTAGAGAACACCTTGGAAGGTGTTCTCTTCATTCATCCAAAGATTGATGTCATCAAGATGGTGCACTTACCTCAAGAGATTCAGTGGAACCGCAGCACCTCTCCTGAGAGTGCGGAGTCGCCACCGTTTGAGCTCGGCACGTTGGAAGAACGCACGGACGCCTTTCAGCGCTCTCTGATTATCGAGGCGCTCAATGAAGCCAGAGGCATCAAGAGTCGGGCGGCTGAGTTGTTAGGCACCACGCCGCGTATCCTTAGTTACCGCATTGACCAGCTTAAGATTGATCATCAAGAGCTCGAGGCGAAAGGGCGGATGCGATTCATGCGGAACAACCTGCCTAGCGAATCCGAGAGCGAAGAAGTGGCAGCAAGTTCTTGAGTTCTTGAGTTCTGACGCAGACGCGGCTTACGAGCATACCTTGCGCGGGCTGGAAGGCCAGCGACTGCTGCGTAAGCTTCACCCAGTCAGCGGACAGAATGGGCACGTGTGCATTCGTGATGTCGATGGGAGAGAGCTTGTTTCTTTCTCGTCAAACGACTACCTAGGTCTAGCGCATCATCCTAAGCTTAAGGGCGCTCTCATCGATGCCGCTGCGGTGCATGGGATGGGAAGCGGCGCGTCGCGACTCGTGACCGGGACGCATCCTGCGCATCTGGCCCTGGAGGAAGCGATTGCCAAATTTAAAAGTGTCGAAGCGTCGCTAACATTTGCCAATGGCTATGCGGTGGCTTCTGGCTTCGCGACGGCGTTTTTAAGTGAGAGCAGTATTGTCCTTCTTGATAAGCTAAGCCACGCCTGCCTGATTGATGCCTGTCGGTTGAGCGGTGCCAAGGTGCGCGTCTTTCGTCATAACGATCTTGAGAAATTAGAAGCTCTGCTCGGATGGGCAGATCGTCAGCCTGACAAAGATCGAGTGGTCATCATGACGGAATCTGTCTTCAGCATGGATGGCGACGTAGCGCCGCTGGAGGAGATTGTTGCTTTGAAAGAGCGCTTTGGCGCGCAGTTACTCCTTGATGAAGCGCATGCCGTGGGAGTGCTAGGTCCTGGTGGGCGAGGGTTAGCCGCTGCTCTTGGCGTCACGGATCAGATTGACTTCCACCTAGGAACCCTTGGGAAGGCGTTGGGTGTAGCCGGAGGCTACCTTGCTGGTTCGCGCGCTATGGTCGACGTCCTGATCAACAAGGCACGCAGTTTCATCTACTCGACCGCTCCACCCCCAATCCTCGCAGTGGCTGCTAAGGTTGCACTGGAAATGGCTGCGGGAGAGGAGGGAGACGCTCGCCGCGAGAGCTTGCGTGAACTTATGACCAGCTTGGCCGCCGAGCTGGGACAACAGGAGTCTCCAGCTGCTATCTTTCCCTACCAGATCGGAGATGAGGCTGCGGCCTTGTCTCAGGCTACCGCCCTTCGGGAGCGGGGGTTCTACGTCCCGGCGATTCGTTACCCCACCGTCGCACGGGGCCAAGCGCGGCTTCGGCTGACGCTCACCGCCGAGCACACAGGGGAGCAGATTCGGGCTTTGACACAGGCCATCGCAGACTATGCTTCAAGTCATGGAGCCGTCTGAGCCGAGTAACCCTGTCACGAACCAATTGCCTGCATGGCGGCGGCGTGTCCACGACATCATCTTCGAGGCAGATACCTTCGGTGGGCGGCTTTTCGATATCATCTTGCTCATTTCCATCGGTCTCTCGGTGGTTGTTGTGATGTTAGAAACGGTGGTGAGCTTCAATGCTAACCATGGGAAATGGCTCATCGGTGCAGAGTGGGTATTTACGATACTCTTCACCATCGAGTACGTTCTGCGCCTCATTTCGGTCAAACGTCCGCTGAAGTATGTGTTCTCGTTCTTTGGAATCGTCGATCTTCTGTCGATCATTCCGACCTATCTAACGTTGTTTGCTTTCTCGAATGAGGCGCATTATCTTATCACGATACGAATTCTTCGCCTATTGCGCCTGTTCCGTATTTTTAAGATGGCCCGCTACATTGGGGGTGCGAACCTGATCCTCATGGCCCTCAAAGCCAGTCGTCCCAAGATCATCGTTTTCCTCTTTGCGGTGCTTACGATGGCGACCATCATGGGGACCGTGATGTACATGGTGGAGGGTGGTCCAGACAGTCCCGGTTTCTCAAGTATTCCTCAATCTACCTACTGGGCGATCGTCACCATCACGACTGTGGGCTATGGGGACATCGCTCCTCTGACCCCGTTAGGGAAATTCTTAGCCTCGTTTGCCATGATCAGTGGTTACGCCATCATTGCAGTTCCTACTGGGATTGTAGGAGCAGAAATTAATCGCCAGATGAAGCAGCAGAAGCATGACTATAGCAACCGAGCGTGCAACAATTGCGGTGCCCAGGTACACACCTCAGATGCTCGCTTTTGTCGTGTCTGCGGTGATAAGCTCAACCTTAGTTAGCAAACTACCATCTCGATTATGATCACGGCTCAAGAAGCGCTCTCTCGTCTCCTCGAAGGCAACAAGCGCTTTGTCATGGATGAGCGGGATAAGAGTGCCCTGCCGACTCAAAGTCGCCGACACGAACTTTTGGCCGGGCAAAATCCCTTCGCGGTCGTCCTTGGATGTTCTGACTCTCGCGTGCCGCTGGAGATGATCTTTGACCAAGGTCTAGGCTATCTCTTCGTCATCCGTGTGGCTGGAAATATCGTGGCACCTTCACAGATTGGTAGCATCGAGTTTGCTGTCGAGCAGTTCGGAACACCGCTGGTTGTTGTGCTAGGTCATTCCAACTGCGGTGCAGTCAAGGCCACACTGGAACAACTGAAACGCCCGACGGACAATCGATCACCCAATTTGAAATCGATTGTAGGTCGCATCTCTCCTGCTGTGGAGACTTTGGTGGAAAGGCAGCCCGAGTTGTCAGCAGACGAACTGATGCCGCTAGCCATTCGTGCAAATATCCGAGCATCTGTCAATCAGCTCCAACATGGATCCTCTATTCTCGAAGGTCTCGTTGAGCAAGAGAAGTTGCTCATCGTTGGTGGGGAGTACTGTTTAAAGCGTGGATCTGTAGAGATTTTTAAATAGACTTTATACTGTCATGTGTGCCAAATTTATTGGAGTTCTCCATCTTATACCACTGCCAGGCTCACCGCGTTGGGGCGGTTCCATGGAAGACGTCTGTGAACGTGCCGCCGCGGATGCTCGAGCCTTTGCCGAGGGCGGAGCGGACTCCTTGGTGATAGAGAACTTTGGTGATGTGCCTTTCACTTCGGAACGCGTTCCCGCAGAGACAGTCGCTGCGATGGCTACAGTCGCCTCATATTTGCGCCAGGTTGCTGAGATCGGATTACCATTCGGTTTCAATGTGCTGCGCAATGATCCTCTTTCGGGGTTGGGCTTGGCCGCGACTTGCGGCGGTGAATTTATCCGGGTCAACGTGCACTCGGGTGCCATGGTTACGGACCAAGGAGTGATCGAAGGGCAAGCCTTCGAAACGGTGCGCAAGCGTCAGCAGTTGTGTGCTAATGTTGCCATATGGGCCGATGTTCATGTGAAGCATGCGCAACCGCTCGGTGGTGGCTCTCTCGAGGATGCTGCCAAAGATGTGCTTCATCGAGGGCTAGCAGATGCTCTTATTGTGTCGGGAGTGGCTACAGGAGAATCTGTGGATGCAGATGATCTTCGCGTTGTCAGGCAAGCCTGCCCCGAGGCCCAGATCTATGTTGGCTCAGGAGCGAGCACCGACTCGGCACCTAGGCTCTTGGAATTTGCCGATGGCCTCATTGTCGGAACCAGTGTGAAAGCCGATGGAATCCTGGACCAACCGGTGGATCCCGCCCGGGTGGCGGCTTTGCGTGCCGCCATGGACAGGAAGCGAATGTGAGGTAGGTTATCCGGCAACATGTTTGGGATCCTCACCAATGTCCTAAGATGGCTTTTCTCCAAGGCAGCCATGCTCTTGGTCATTTGGACGATCGTGCTTGGAGGTTTCGCACTCTACTTGGCGAGTCAGAAGTACCTCGAACGCCTGCCTGAAGAGTTGGCAGACAAAGAGCGTCTCGTGCAGCGCATTCGTGAAGAAACGAATCAGTTAGACGAGAAGGTAGCGGCCCTGAAACAGGAACTTGATGAACGAGTCAAGAGTGTTGAAGCCATCCACAGCAAGTTGCAGCGTGAACTGGAAGTTCGTCAGAAACAGATGCGGGGCTGGCAAGATCAGTTAACCGCCCTGAAGGGGATCAAAGCACGGGCACTTGAGATGTGGAATAAGTTGCGCGGTGTGACCACTGAGGAACAACAGAACGAACTGAGTCGGCGCATCGCCGAAAGTCGTGCCAAGCAAGATGACCTCCTAGCCACAGCAAAGGAAGTCATCGGTCAACGTCAAGCGATCGAGGGTGCGGCGAGGGGACATGAGCTGAAACTAACGGAACAACGCGAAGGTGTGCTCGAAAGATTGACGGCAGCAGAAGAAGAGCGTGATCGGGTAAAGAGCGAGGCAGAGCGTTGGGAGGGGCGGGTCGCGAAGTCACAAGACTTCCTAAAAGCGGCTTTTGAGAAGGTGGGTAAGCCGCTCATCTGGCTGAGCTTGTCGATCATCTTTGTGCCGGTACTAGTAAAGATCGCACTTTACTACTTCTGGGCCCCGCTGTTGTCCTTTGGCCGTCCAGTGTCTTTGAAGACAAAGGCACATGCACCCATTCGGGTCACGAAGACAGCCGTTGCTCAACAGATTGTGTTAGAAACTGGTGAAAGCGCCACCATCCAGCACAAGTTCTACCAGGCGTCTGATGAGGATCTGATCAAGAAGACGAAGTTTGTCTTTAGCTGGAAATACCCCTTCTCCTGTCTTGCTGCAGGACTCTTTCTACTCACGCGAGTGACAAATCGGGTGCCTGGAGCGCAGCGACGCTTGACGCTTTCGAGTCAGAGTGAGGCAGAGATCGAGATGGCAGTGGTGGAAGTGCCCGAGGGTGGTGCCGTCATCTGTCGCCCCAGTTTCCTTGCCGCCCTGATCCAGAGCAGTGGTGATGAAGAGCCACGAGTGCGCTCTCATTGGCGGTTCTTCTCCCTCCATGCCTGGATTACCTTACAGTTTCGTTATTTCGAGTTTCGTGGACCTGTGAAATTAGTCATCTGGGCCTACCGTGGCATCCGGGCGGAACGCCTCACTGCGGAGAACGTTCAGGAGGGAAATGAGCGCCGCACGAATCAGTTAGCCACTATTGGATTCTCGCCGTCGCTCAGCTATCGGAGTCGACGATCAGAAACTTTTATTTCCTACCTTCGAGACCAGAATCCGCTGTTTGATGACCTCTTCTCAGGTCAGGGAGTCTTTCTTTGTCAGCAGGTGTCACGTGCGGAACACCATCGACAGGCGGGGAATTTCTGGGCCAAGATATGGAACGGCCTTACTAAGATTATTGGTCTCTAACAAACACCATGCGAATCCTCGTCGTAGAAGACCAAGTCAAGATAGCCGACTTTGTAAAGAAGGGCTTAGAAGAGCATGGCTTTGTCGTAGAACTGACTCGAGATGGCAACACGGCCTACGAACTTGCCTGTGAAGAGCCGTTTGACGCGATCGTGCTCGATATCATGCTACCCGGCCGCGACGGTCTTAGCGTGCTCCGTGGCTTGCGAGACAAGGGAAACGCGGTCCCTGTCATGCTGCTTACCGCACGCAGTGAATTGAACGAACGTGTGGAAGGCTTTCACGTGGGTGCGGATGATTACCTGACAAAGCCCTTTTATGTGGAAGAGCTTGTGGTGCGCCTACAGTCCCTCCTCCGCCGTTCTTCCGGTCAAGGTACTAACATGCTCTCAGCCGCCGACCTCAAAGTGAATATCCTCACGCGTGATGTCGAGCGAGCTGGTCAAGAGATCACTTTGACTCAGCGTGAATTTGCTCTGCTAGAGTATCTCATGCGCTCACCCGGCCGCGTCTTTACACGCACGCAGATTTATACCCACGTTTGGGGCATGCACTTCGATCCTGGCACAAATTTAATCGACGTCTGCATCCGCCGCCTTCGCAACAAGATCGATCGCGACTTCGACCCGCCCCTCATCGAGACTTTGCGCGGCGTCGGCTATCGATTCAAAGCTGTCTGATCCGGATTTGCCGACTCTTGAGGCCATACGTTGATCTAGGGCCGAGTCACATCCAGACGGAAGAACAGCGAGTCCTGATCGTCAGATCCTTGCATGATAATTGCTTCCATCATGTTGTAGGTCCCTTCATCCGAAATCACTGCATCCGTGTGGCTGATGGAATTCCATGTGGCCATGTTATCGTCGGAGTACATGATCACAAGAGAGGTGCCGCTAAGCGTCTTCGCTCTCCGATAAGCCATCTTGGTCGTGGTGCCGCCGGGGGCGATATCTAGCCCGTCATCTGTTGTTGGTGCCGTTGGATCAAGTGCGTAGAAGTATTCGTGTAGGAGTGAAAGACCGTCGTGGTCGGCATCGGACCCCGGCTTCCAAAGTGCTTGTTGAGATGGATCTGCTAGGGCATTTAGGCTGTATTGACTTTGGAGCCATAGGCCGAACCCGTCAGGAGGGCCATCTCCAGGGGAACCTCCCAATTCACTTTGCCAGTTCACCCCATCATCAGCGAAGTTCCCGAGCGCAATGCGATCAAGTGACGCTTCACCACCAGCAGCTTCTGTAGGCCATGGACTGACACTGTTGAATTTGACTGAGTCTGCGACGATCATGGGAACCATGTTTGGAGGCAGGGGATCAGGAGGGCCTGGTCGGCTCAAGCTGACTCGCTCCTCTGTATTCGAGAGAGCACCTGCGTAGGGGCCGAGCACGCCGACTCCTGGAGGAACTTGATAGACCGTCATGAAGTCGTTGAACTCTAGCGATTGAGTGACTGGATCGAAGGGGACGAGGATGATCTGGCATCCTGGATCCAGCGATAGGCCTTGAGGAAAGGCATAGGAGACGCCATTTGTCATCTGCCACGTATTTGTGTGATTGTCAGGGTCGAAGGGAGGAATGGTCTCGCTGCTCCTGTTGGTGATCTCAAGATACTCATAGTTACCGACGTTGGGGGCGTAGTTGATTTCGGAGATGACGACCTCGTCGACACGAGGGGCGCTGTTGATGGCTCCTTGGGTGGGGATCCGCAAGGCGGTGAATGGGGTGGAGCCATCGACCCTGGGTGTCTGTCCAAAGGTCACCTCGGGGTCTGCGCCGGCGAAATCCTCGGATTCCTGATAACCTGTGAGAGCTCCGCTGGATCCAGATGACAAGACAACTTCATCACCAGCGCTACTCAGGCTAAAGGCAATCAGTTTTCCGGGATGAGAAGACGTCGGTCCAAAGTGATTGTCCGCCGTAAAGACGATGTAGCCTCCGGCTGGAATCATCGTTCCTGCGTCGATTCGGAACTTCATAGGTGTGTCAAGGTCGTCACTCAAGAACCATCCGCCAATGTCGATGTTGGCCTGCGTGGTGTTGTAGAGCTCGATCCAATCGCCTTCCACGGAAGTGGTGTTGGTGAGGACTTCATTGACGATGACAGCTCCTGGCTCAGGAAGGGGCTCGCTTCCATTAGCGCTGCCTGGCGAGCCGTTGATCGCACTGCTAGGCTGCCAATTCGCTGCTAGGTTCCAGTCGGCAACTGGAACGGTATCGTCCTCGATCTCTAAGGAGAAGCCTCCTGCATCTGTGGAGGGATACCAGGAGGCTAGATAGGTGAATTCGAGTAATGTCACAGCTCCTGCGTCGGTAAGGGTAATGGCTTCTGTGCTATTCTTGAGGCCGCCTGTATACGTGCCAATGATAGGAAGGCCCGATCCGTAGCGAAGAGCGAAGGCTGTGGAATCACGGACAAGGAGTGCGCGTTCGCCCGCAGCGAGGTTTCTAACAGAAGCGTTGAAGATTCAAAAACGATTCCTGCCGTGAAGCTGATGCTAGCGAGATCGAGGGTATCGGCGCCTATATTGCGTAATTCAATGAATTCAAACAGGTCCACATCCGTAATGCCAGCTGTGATTTCAGCCGCTGAAGGATCGCTCGGATGGTACATGAGTTCGGTCACGCGAAGAGGAGGAGGATTGGTCGCAAAGAAATCGGCACTCTCAATCGGGCTCCATTCGCCACCGTCAAGTACCCTGGCGTTTAGGGTAGTCGCTGTAGTGATAGTCACTGCAGCTGTGTAAGCTGATGCGGTCCCACCCACAGCGCTTCCTAGGGTGCAGGGATCGCTGCCGTCTGTGGTGAAGTAGATGGTACCTGAGCCATTGGGATTGCTGATGGTAATGTCAGTAAAACCTGTGAAGGTTCCCCGTGCTGGCTGAAACTTGGAGCCTCCGTATTGGGCCAGAGTCCCTTGCCTTTGAGATGACCGAAGTAGATGGGCCGCTGAGCCGCCGCCCAGTCGCCGAATAGATCTTCCACTTCGGAAGTGGGGTCGTCATCCCAGAACTTGAGAAACGGTGTTAGCTCCTTGCTCAGTGCATTCCATTCCTCGTCCATGACTGATTCAACCATGGCGCCGTCATTGAACATGTGGTGCTGAACACGGTCTGCGAAGAGCAGCTTGAACTCATCGAGAACGGACAAGTCTTCCCAAAGCTTGGCAATGTCTCCAAAATTATTGTCTAGGCGTGAGGTGAACGTGTTGACTGTGACATCACCTCCATTCCTTCCAAGGGAGTCTTCGTTGTCCCAGATGTGAAAGCGCCAGATTCCGTTGGGAGAGCGCTCTCGTGAGATGTCGTTGTTATTCTGGGGCCAGTCCCTTGCTGCGGTATAGGTATTCAGGAGGAGGTAGTCGACGAAGTTGACCATGTCCACCATAGTCAGGAGCTCGGAATACTTGGCTGGATCGGTCAGATCCTCTAGGGTGAAGAAATCCTAGCACAGTTCCCAGGCCACGTTGTCCCCTTCGGTGAGATTCGAGTCTCCGGTGTTGTGGCGGACATCCCACTCGAAATTGCTATCGTAAGACTCTTGGAAGAAATTCTCTCGGTGGTGCTCAACGAGATTCACGTGCGTTCGAAAGATCCCATTCTGGTAGAGACCGACGGTAAGACCGAGCGCATTGACATGGCCCATGCGGACAAATAGGCGCCGACTGAACTCATCGATAATGAATGGATTAGGGTAATCTTGGTGACCTAGTCGAATGCTCAGCCGGGCGAGGTTCTTTACTTTGGATCTGGGAAACAGGTCGTAGTCCCAAGTGCTAGCCTCATAGTCGTTCCGCAGGAAGAGGTTGAATTTCGGGCGTCGCGATTGGCTGAATTTCCAAAAGTCTGGCGGTAGAAGGTCTGAGGCTGAGGAATTGTTGTCGACAATCCTCACGCCGAGATCAACTTGACCTGCAAGGCTAACATTAGCTTGGTGAATAAACTCGAAGGAGGTGAGTTTCTCATTCTCCCGTCCTTGACTAGAATCTGGATTGGCGAGAATCCCATCAGGAGCAAAGTAGTCGTCAGGCTCACCGACGAGGCTGATTGCAGGCAATGCTTTGATTCCTGCGGGCTGATTCATCAGGTAAGTGGCGGTGGCCACTCGGGAATCAATGTAGTCGCTTCGAAACGCGCGGGTGCGGACAGTGGTGACACTTTGACCTGAAAACGTGAGAGACGCTGAATAGTTGGTGCCGTTGGTCGCGGTTGGGGTGGAACCATCTAGCGTATACCGAATAGTCGTTCCCGGAGTGTTTGAAGTGATAGAGATTGACACGGTCCCTTCGTAGAAGCCTGCTGCGAGAGAGAAGTCGGGCCGGTCGACGCGGTCTGTTAGATCGGATGTGGCATTGGGAGCTCCAGGCGTGGGAGAGTTGAAGTAGACGAGTGAATCATTGGCATCTCGGCCATAACTATGATCCAGGAATTGTTTGGGAAACTCAGGAGTAAACCCGTCGACGAAGGTTCCGATACTATCTGTGATTGCGAGATATTCACCTTTCGCTGATAGCTTGAATGGCAAATGAAGATAGGTTCCGGAAGAGGTTATCAGTCCTGAAGCGAGCACCACTAGCTTTTCGCCCGCCAAGACATTGGTAGAACTCGGAAAGGTCCATTTCATGGGAAGTGCAGCGTCATCAGTGAGGTGCCAACCTCCGATATCGATATCGCCGGTTCCTGTATTCGAAATCTCGATCCATCCGTAATTGTCTGTACCGGCTCCCGGGTCAGGGATTCCTTCAGACGAACCGTAGTCACGCGGGTTGCCGAGGAATTCGCTGATGACGATGTTTGCCTGTGACGAGCAAAGACTCATCAAGACAAGTGAGTAGTAGAACCAAGATCGGAAAGGGGGGGGGCGCGGCGATCATCCTGTGAGATGCAGATAGGGGTTGGACTTTGTGAATGGGCTACAAATTCGTAACTACTCAGGTAGTTTGGGGGCAGAATGATCTGCTCGGGCATCATCGGCGAGCCCGCGACTGCCGACTTGAGAGCAGTGAAGATGTTATGCCCATTCTTGCGTAAGGTCGATACATAAGATCGCACTCTCGCAAAGTCTTCCGCGCCCATGGCCGTACGAAAGCAGCCTGATATCTTCATCT
>CALLLI010000123.1 GCA_938082635.1 uncultured Verrucomicrobiales bacterium | reverse complement strand
ACGAATTGCTTGGCCACCGCGTCGGCATCGAGACTGCCCTGCGCGAGCACGAGCGCGATCTCTTCTCATCGTAGCGCAGCGTCATCCTCTACGACGTGACGAACACGCACTTTGAAGGCGTTTGCGCTGGCAACCCGAAGGTCAAGTTCGGAAGGAATAAACAGAAGCGCAACGACTGCCGACAAGTGGCGGTCGGCATGGCTTTCGATGAGTTCGGCCTGCCGCTCGCGCACGAAGTGTTCGAGGGAAACGTCGCTGATACGACGACTCTCGCAGCGTTGCTCGACTGGCTCGCGCACGCAGACTGCGCTGGTCTAAAGCCCGTCGTGGTGCTCGACGCTGGCTTTGCCTCGAAGGCTAACATTGCTCTTCTTCGCGAACGTCATTACTCCTATCTGATCAGCATCACGCGTAACAACCGCAACAAATACGCGGAGTTCTTCGAGAAAGAACAGTTCGAGGAGCTACCCTTCGATTTTCGCCTCGTCGCTCATCGCTTGCAAGGGAAGCTGTTCCTAGCCGTGGGCGAACTCGATACGAATGTCGACCGCGCCTCGACCATGCTAGTCGTGAACTCATTCATAGAGTCAGATAAGGATTTCCATCTGCTAGTCGTGCCAGGCGTCAATCATGGCGCGGGGAAGGAAACCTATGACGCACGCCATCGGCAGGACTTCTTTGTGCGTCATCTGCTAGGCGCCGAGCCTCGGAACAACGGCCTTTAGCGTAGCTTGCCAAACGACTTTGGAAAGTCGAACCGCTCAGTGACGAGAGTTAAACGTCGAAGCACTTCGGCTGGTCCAGGACCTCCTTGAGCACGAATGCTGTCTTCGTGTGTCCGGCGGAGAGGAGCTTTCGAACTTCTTTGCTCGTGCCGTGGTGTTGACGACGGCGCGTCTCAGATTGGGCGCCTGCGAAGTTCTTCATGGCTTGCCGCTCTTCGTCCGTGAGCTGCTCAAGAGCCCATGGGTTGCCGACTTCGCTATCGGTCTGGGGCTCGGCCTTGACCGACTCTGAAGATTCCCATAGGGACTGAGCCTCGAGAGGCGGTGGGGAAGGTTCAGGAACTGGAGGTGGGGTCTCCACCGGTATCCCAAGCGATTCCAAGATTTGCCGCATTGGATCCTCTTGCCGAGAAGGCTGAGGAGCCGTCTGAGTGGAGGGGGTAGTGGGGAAATCTGGTGGCTCTTCCTCGTATCCACGCACGCTTGGGGGACGCTGCGCGTTTGCCTGCTTCGCTTTCTTCACCTTCTCGCCGATCCAGTTTAGAAAACTGATCAGGAGGAAGATGAGAACGAAGATCGACTCTTCTGGAATGTCGAACGGCATGGCGTCAGCTAAGAGGCGGTGTTAGTCTTCACCATCACGCGCGATAGAATCTCGCATGTCGGTGTCTGCGGTGAGATTTTTGTAGCGGGCGAAGTCCATCACGCCGAGATTGCCGTTGCGGAAAGCATCGGCAATGGCACGTGGCACTTCGGCTTCTGCCTCGACCACTTTGGCACGCATCTCCTGAGTTTTAGCTGACATCTCTTGTTCGAGAGCCACAGCAGCAGCTCGACGAACCTCTGCCTTCGCCTGAGCGATTTGCTTGTCTGCCTCAGCTTGTTCGGTCTGCAGTTTGGCACCTACATTATCACCAAGATCGACGTCGGCGATATCAATCGAGAGGATCTCGAAAGCTGTGGAGGCGTCGACGCCTTTCTCCAAGACAAGTTTTGAAATGTTGTCAGGATTCTCTAGGACATCTTTGTAAGATGGTGCAGAGCCGATGGAGGTCACAATGCCTTCACCGACACGTGCGATGATTGTCTCCTCTGTTGCTCCTCCGACAAACCGGTCGAGGTTCGTGCGGACGGTGACTCGTGCGCGAGCTCTCACAGAAATACCGTCGCGTGCCACCGCAGTGATCTTGTCCTTCCCAGAGGCAGCGCCTGGGCAATCAATGACTTTTGGATTGATGCTTGTGCGGACAGCTTCGAGGACGGTCTTTCCCGTGCCCTTCACTGCGAGGTCAATGGCTTGAGCCCGTTCGATATTCAGCGTGATCCCTGCCTTGTCGGCTGCAATCATGGCGAGAACGACCTGACTCACTTCACCACCAGCAAGGTAGTGGGCTTCCAGAATGTCTGTGGTGACAAGGTCGAGACCTGCTTTTGAAGCCGTGATCCGGCTGTCGACGATGAGACCCACGGGGACCCGACGCAACCACATGGCGATGAGTGTGGCCATGGCTACCGGCGCATCGGCGACGCGGGCACGTAGCCAGATGTTGAAGAACTTTAGAAGGATGATGAGGACGACTAGGGAGGCTAGGGCGACGACTCCAAAGAGGCCATATTGCCAGGCCTCGACAGCTAGGATAGGGGTGTTCATGAATTTTGTGGATGGTTGTTAGTTATGTTTTAGACAGTTGCAGAAAGCGTTGTGAGCCGTACGACGATGCGAGAGCCTTCCACCTTGACAACTCGGACTGCCCTATCGGCATCGATCATGCCAGACTCGGCTAGCACATCGATACGTTTGTCGCCGAATTGAGCCTTGCCTGCTGGGCGCAGTGCGGTCTTGGTCACACCTTCCTCGCCGAGGTAATCCTGATACTGGTCGAGCGCTTCATCCTTGCTTACGGAGGTGCTCAAGAGGAAGTCTTTCCCAGGTCCGATCTTGTGGAAGTAATTTAGCCAAAGAGTGAGAGCTCCGATGATAAAGAAGACCGCCAAGGTGGTAGCGATGAGCCCAGCCGAAGCTCCATACTCGGTGAAGCACATGACGATGGCTCCGGCGAGCGAAGCAATGCCAACAATCCCCAGGATGCCGCCAGGTAGAAAGAATTCGAGGCCGATCGCAACGACGCCGAGAACTAAGAGGATGATGATGGTTGCGAGCATGAGGTTCTCCTGACAATGGACGCCTGAATAGCGAGCGCGTCAACTGTTGCTGGATACGGCAAGGTAGCCGCAATATCGTCCGCGCACGACACAGTGAATTCCGCGGTAGCGGCCGCAGAGCTCGATGGGGGATTTGCTGCCGGAGGAGGATTCGGTTGAGAGTCCGAAGATGCAGGTCCAGCTGTCTCC
>CALLLI010000122.1 GCA_938082635.1 uncultured Verrucomicrobiales bacterium | reverse complement strand
ATCCAGAAATGGTAGCCAAAGGATCCGACGGAGTGCACCGCTTGTTTGAATGCCAGTTCGATCTTGAAACGCAGACTGTAGAGTAGGATCACTTCCTCGTCGCTCAATGTAAGATCGGTGGTGAGGAGAATGATACGCCCCCTCACAGGGTGGTCTACCAAGACGAACCTCACCACCGCCTTGGCTGGTTTCCATAACAGGTCCCTTGTTAGGAATTTGCTTTTGAGTTGGGGCGCTTGAGGGCGCCGTTGAAGGGATCGGAGAGGGGAGAAAGGGGGTTGATGGGGTTCCGAGCACTGTGATCTTTGAGAAGAAGATCTACCGTCTCGGCGACAACCCGGCGGCCTGGCACTACTTCCAGATGGTGAATCAAGTGGACTTGGTGATCGAGGGCAACGGCGCCACCCTTCTGTGCTCGAAGGGCAATCTTGCCTTTCACTTCAATGGAGGGCGTGACATCACGGTGCGAGGGCTGACCTTGGATGGGAGCGAGCCGTATTTCACCCAGGGCGAGGTAGTCTCAATGGACGAGAACGGATCGTTCGATGTGAAGATCATGGAGGGCTACCCTGAACCTCCGGATGAGACCTTTCTCCGTGCCAACAAGCACAAGGCACACGGCGGAGGCGGGCGGCACATGATTGTCTTCGAGCAGGGCGGAAGAGTACGGAACATCCGAATGGGCAGTGACCACCTCTACATCAGCAACATCAGCCGCGGGTCGCCCGGCGTATTCCGTTTTCATGTAGAGAATGACTACCTGCCGCACATGAAGGGCATGGCCGTCGGCAACTGGATATCCTATGGGTTTAACATGGCCAACCTGTCCGCTGCCGAGAAGGTTGCCAAGCATAAGTCCGCAAGCATCTACGGGCAAATTGCTGCCGATCGGGTCGAGAACATCACATTCGAAGATATCAATATTTTTGGATCGCTCAACGGCGGGATCCGCGTTTCGGACATGCCGGGGGATGTGCGCATCATCCGCAAGCCCGGCACCCGGAATCTTCTCTCGATTCCCTCGGATGCTTTGCATCCTGATGAACATCCGTGGCAAGCTGCTAATCGAAAATTGCGAAATCGAGGCGCCCGGCGACGATTGCCTGAATGTCGGAACACTGATGGAACGGATCGTCGAGGTCTCCAAGGATGATCCCACGACCATGACTTTGACCACGACCGACAACCGCTATTATTACTACACTATTCGCAAGGGCGACCTGCTTCAGTTTCTCGATACCAAGACGAAATACGAAGTCGGCATCGCGACTGTCAAACAAGTCGAGTATGATACACGCCGCCGCCGCCACCGGATTGTCATCGACCGCGAACTGCCCGCTATAGACCCGGCCACGGTGAGGGTGCTGAACCTCAACCAAATGACTTCCACCACCGCGATCAACAATAACGTGATGAGGCCCTACATGCGCAACGCCATGCTGGTGCGTGCCGAGTACATGACCATCGACGGTAACAATCTGGACGGCTCACATGGAGGCGTGATGGGCCTGAATTTCACCTACTCGATGGGTGAAAGCGCACGCCTCCGAGGCATCAGCGTTTCCAACAACACGATCGCCGGTTTTCAGAGATCCGGGATCATTGCGACCAACGCCTATCGCGACCGCGAGGGTGTGCTCGACGCCCGTGATTTCTCGATCACCGACAATGTGTTCCAGATAGGGAGCAATCAGGCCATCTGGATCCGTGGCGTCAATGGACTGAGTATTTCGGGTAACCGCTTCATGAATGATGACCGGAAAGTAGTGGATCCATCCACGTTCACCGACATCAACGGGTGCGTTGATGTTAAAACTCGCACTATACCTGCAGAACAAGACGGCGCTGAGCAACCCGCTACCGTTCCGGAGTCGAAGCCGAAGGGTGAGAAGAAACCCCCTTTCTCCCCCCGCAGCTCCGGTCCAAGGGCGGCTTCAAGGCCCTCCCGCCAAAAGCAAATTCCTAGCAGTACCTGCCAAGGGATAGCCAGAGCAGGTGCGACAAAAGAAAGACGCAACAACCAGGGCCGCAGGGGTAAACCATGCGGCCCTCAACGCATCAAGATCTTTCTTTCGAGCACCTGCCCATGCCTAAGAAAAACTAACAAAAAACTACACGGTAGAGCGTGACAATCCCCACGGTATAAAGTGACGATGCTACGGCCCAAACGGCAATGATCTCCACGGCAAAGCGAGGCGCGGAACACGTATCAATCTCAACGATACGGTCGTTCATCTTAAGAACATGTTGCGGCGTATCCTCGGTGAGGACGTTATTCTGAATCACAAGCTCGAAGAAGAACTTTGGGGAGTGGAAGCCGACCGTGGACAATTAGAACAGGTGATCATGAGCCTGTGTTTTAATGTAGTCACGCCATGCCTGAGGGTGGTGAGATCTACCTAACGACTTCAAATTTCACCCTTGATGAGGGTGGTCCAGATCGTCCATCTGGAAATTATGTGAAGATCACGGTGAAGGATCAAGGGTGCGGGATGAGCAAGGAGCTCATGGATCGGATATTTGATCCATTCTACACGACAAAGGGGCAGGATGGTACTGGTCTTGGTCTATCGGTTGTTCTTGGCTGATCATTGATCAGCATGGAGGTTGGATCACGGTGGACAGCAAGCTGGGAGAAGGCTCTACCTTCGAAGTTTTCCTGCCCTCGAATAAGGTCGTGTGTGCCCCAAAGCGGAAGGCAACGTCAGTGGTAGGTTCCTTGGAAGATCGCAATGGTGTGGATAGGATACTACTGGTTGAGGATGAGCCCAGCGTGCTCGCTTTCGTTCAGCAGGCTCTCAAGAAGGCGGGATTTGTTGTCACGCCAGCAGCGTCTTTCAAAGCTGCTATCGAGGCCTATGATGAGCACGATGGTAACTTTGATATGATCTTTACCGATGCCGTTCTGCCAGACGGAACTGGTATGGAAGTGCTTGAAGTTGTGATAGAGAGAGAGCCTTCCTTGAAAGCTCTGCTCAGCAGTGGCTACACCGACGCTCGGGCCTTGTTGGATAAGGCGATGGATCGTAAGATTCCTTTCCTTCACCAACCAGTAATCACTGGCTCAACTCTATGAGAAACTGCGTGAGGTGATCCACGATGCTGATGGGGCGGATGCTAGTAGCGAAGAGACTGAATGTGAGCCTGAACCGCAGAAGCAAGGCCACTGACATTGTAGCCTCCTTCTAGGCAGGAGATTACTCTCCCCTCGGCATGCTCGTTGGCGACATCGAGGACAGTCTGCGTCAGCGAGGCGAAGTCTTCGTCTGTTAGGGTGAAATCCCCTAGAGGATCATCGATGCGCGAATCAAAACCGGCGGAGATCACCACGAGCTGAGGTTTGAAACGAGCCATGGCAACGGTCCACTCGTTGGAGAAGGCTCCGCCAATCTCCTTCATGCCGCTCAGCGCTGGGAAGGGCCTGTTTAGGGTGGTCCCTTCGCCATCACCTCGGCCAGTTTCACGAACTGCACCTGTGCCAGGATAGAGTGGCGACTGGTGTGTGCTGAAGAAATGGACACTGGCGTCTTCATAGAAAATGTCCTGCGTCCCGTTTCCATGGTGAACATCCCAATCGACGATGGCGACGCGTTCAATGTCGTGATGTTCCTGTGCGTAGCGGGCCGCGAGGGCGGCGCTATTGAAGACGCAGAAGCCCATGCCACGATCTGGCGTCGCATGGTGACCAGGAGGGCGCAGCGCGCAGAAGGCGCGTTTTACGGTGCCCGAGAAGATGGCATCGATGGCTCCACAAACGCTTCCTGCTGCCCGGCGGGCCACCTTGAGACTAGCCTTGCAAACGGTGGTGTCACCCGTGCTCAACTGGCTCGCACCCTCTCTGATCTCCTTGGCCGCCAGGAGGATGTAGGCGTGGGTATGCACAAGCGCCAGTTCTTCATTCGTCACCCCGCGGGTGGGAATCGGGGTTAGGGAGGATGCTAGACCACTGTCCCTGAGAGTCGCGGTGATGGCCGTGTAGCGAGCCACCTGCTCCGGGTGTCCTGGACCGGGGTCGTGTTCGGCGAAGATTGGATCAAGGACGAGTCCGGTGGGGGACGGAGAAGAAGTTGCAGGCATCTGTGGATTATGGAGCCCCTGTGGCGAGGGAGTCAATCACCCGCCTAATTCGCCGTTGCTTTCCTCTTCGGAGTCCCTACGATCAGACGCCTTATGAAAGATAAGAGAATCGCATTTGTTGGGATTGGTCGCATGGGCTCAAACATGGCGCGCCATTTGAAAGATCAGGGCTACACGATTTCGGCAGTGTCCGATGTGAGCGCAGAGTTGACTAAGACGGTTGCTGAGGAACTTGGTGCCAAAGCCTGCAGCAAGTTGTCGGAGGTCACGGCAGAGGCAGACGTCATCATCACGGTGGTGTCGGATGATCAGGCGATGTATGACATCTTCACCAATGACGGTGATAACTTGCTCGAAGGGGGGTCAGGAAAGGCGTTCATCAACTGCGCCACGATTCGGCCTAAGACCCACATTGATCTTGCGGCGAAATCCAAGGCAGCGGGTGCTGAATACTTGGAAGGCTGCATGGCCTCAAGTATCAGCCAAGCACGCGAAGGTACTCTTTACCTCATGGTCGCTGGTGACGAAGGTGCCTTCAATAACAACAAGCCACTCTTGGATGAGCTCAGCGTGAACATGCGCTATACCGGTGAGATTGGTTCTGCATCTAAGGTGAAAGCTTTGGTTAACATGGTCATGAACATCAACACTGCTGGCTTGGCTGAGGGTCTTGGTCTTGGTGATGCGTTAGGGTTGGATCTCAAGATGCTCCAGGAAGTCTTTTCGCAGACTGGGGCGAACTCGCGGGTCTTAGAGACGGACGCGGAAGACATGGAAGACCGTGATCATGAGTGTTGGTTTTCTGCTGCTCATGCATCAAAGGACTCTGGCATTGCGCAATCACTTGCTGAAGACACGGGGCTCAACCTGCCTTTGAATGACGCTACGAAGGCGCAGTATGACAAGCTGATCGAGAAAGGCCTTGGTGAACTCGATAAGTCAGGTGTGGCTGAGTTGACTTTCAAGGGACGCAACGAAGACTAAGGGCGTCGCAGATAAAGAATCTATCATGTAGAGGCACTTTCTGGAAACGGGAGGTGCCTTTCTGATGTCTTGGTTACGGATTTGCCAGGACTCTGATCAAGGTAGAGAGGGCTCGAGTCGTCTCTGCCAAGGTGGAGGCGTTCACAGGAAGATCAGCGTCACCGAAGCGCCCATTTCCTCGGACGAGGAGAGTGGGGAAACCTGCTGTTTGAAAGGCCCCAGCGACCGACTCCGTGAGTAAGCGCTGGGCATTCTCGGGTATGACCGCTTGATGGCAGGTGAAGGACAGGAGCGGTGCGACTCGGTCAAAGCTCATCGTCAGGAGAGGGGCTGACTGGTCGTTGGCTAGGAGGCTGAGGAAGGGGCCAGACTCGGGTAGAAAGGTACGATTCAGCTCAGATAGGTTGGTTGGGCCAGACGGGAACGCTCCGATGCCGTCGAGGCAGAAGAGGGCTTGGATCTGGTCACCTCCACGTGCGAGGAGTTCGGCATAATGTGAGGCTCCGGAGTTGGCCGTACCTAAATGAGGGGCGGTACCATGTGTGAGAAAGCCGAGGCGCATGCTGAGCATGGGTTTCTCACGGGCAAAGTTCTCTGCCATGGCAAGGAGAGCAGCAATACCACTAGCATTGTTATTCTCGCCGGTGCTGCCGATTGGGGCGTCATAGTGAGCCACGACGATGACGACTTCGTTCAGGCGTTTCCCTCCGGGAATCTCTACCCAGAGATTCTTCGTGGGTTGTCCCTCGACCTCGTAGAGTTGGTGTTTAACGTCATAGCCTAGGTTTCGTGTGCCTAAAGTGGACTCCAGGTAGTTGGCGGTGCGGGTTAGTGTGTCAGGTAAAGAGGCGTGGCGTTCGCCAATGACCTTTGTAAGGTTCTTCACATAGCTAGAGACTGCCTTGTCAGAGATCTCGTCGGCCAGGGTTGTGTAGATCTTAGGCGTGGTATCTTCCTTGGGTCTGTTGAAGTGCCAGACCATCGATAGCGCGGTGGTCACGACCAGACCGACCGGAAGGCCGACCAGGAAGAGCCGAATTGCAGTTGCCTGTTTCATGGTTCAACCATGGAACGTCTCTCGATCTTGTCGAGATGCGATCGTTTAGATCCCGCGCAGCGCTCCAGTGCTGTCTCCGAAGCGCTTGGTTTCCACGCCCAGGCCTTGGAGGAGGCTGACGTAGAGGTTGCACATGGGATCGTCTTTGTAGACTTGCCGTTTGCCTGGAGTGAGGTGGCCTCCGCCTCAACCGGCCAGTATGACTGGTAGATTGCTGTGACTGTGACGGTTGGGATCGCTGATACCACCACCAAAGACGATCATGGAGTTGTCTAACAAGCTTCCGTCACCGTCTGGAGTGTCTGCTAGTTTCTGAATGAAGTAGCTAAACTGGTCCACGTAGAATTGACTGATCTTGCCGATCTTCTCAAGCTTCCCTTTGTTGTTCTGGTGATGGGAGAGGCTGTGGTGTCCTTCCTTCACGCCCACTTCATTGAACGAGCGATTGTTTCCATCGTGGGAAGGCAGGAACGTGCTGATTCGCGTGGTGTCTGTTTGGAAGGCCACGGCCATGATGTCATACATGAGGCGCAAGTGTTCGTCATAATCATCCGGAACCCCGCGTGGGTGATCCATGTCAGGCGTCTGAATGGCAAATTTCTCGGCCGTCTCGATCCGCTTCTCGATTTCGCGGACGGTGTCGAGGTAGTCGTCTAACTTGCTTTGATCCGTGCGTCCTAAGTGTTTGCGAAGATTGTGAGTGTCCTCGGTGACAAAGTCGAGGATGCTCTTGTTGTAGAAATCGCGTGCCGCGCGATTGGTGGTGACTTCACCTCGAATTCGGTTGCTGAACAACCGGTCAAAAGCCTCACGTGGATTGCGTTCCGGCGTCATCGGTGTGGTTTTCGACTTCCAAGAAATATTGTATTGATAGGTGCAGCTGTAGCCTGAATCGCAACTGCCAGCTCGTCGCGGCTTGTCGCGGCTTGTCGCGGCTTGTCGCAGGTCAATTCCAGAGAAGGCAGTCTTGTTAGGTTGCCAACATGTCCGGCTGCAATTTGATCGACCGAGATTCCGAGCTCGACATCGGCTCCGGCCGTTTTGCGGGCTTGGGCACCCGTAAGGAAGGTTGCATTGGCTCTAGCATGATCGCCTCCATCAATCTCCATTGGCGCGTGCTTTGTCGTGCTTCAGTCCGCTGAGCACTTGAATGTGCTCTTGAACCGGTGCAAGCGGCTCCAACGCTTGCGATAGTTTGAGTTTGGAACCACCTCCTTTGGGCTCCCATTGGTCCACATTCACCCCGTTAGGCAAATAGACGAAACCTAGGCGCACGGGACGTGCTCCGTGGGCGGTAGCAGGTCCTGCACCCAGGGATTCCATCGCCGGGAGTGCCATGCACGTGCCGAGCCCGCTAAGGAATCGGCGGCGGTCTGTTGAGGTCTTACTCATCGTTGTAGAATCGTTTAGATTCGAGTTGATGACAAGGGCTACCGCTTGGAGCGATCAGGTTTTACATATCCATCGCCGCGGCGCTTTTGAAACGGGACGCTTTCCACAATCGCCATCACCAAAGTGTTGAAGCGATTGTCTTTCTCTACTTTGCCAAGGATCTCGTCGATGGCGCAGCGATCATAGTATTTGAGCCCACGTCCCAGAGCATAGGTTAGGAGTTTGCGAGCGAGACACTTGTAAAAGAGATCCCGTTTCTCGGTATCGAGGATGGCAATGAGTTCATCAGAGCCCTCGAACTGCTGTCCTGAAATGAGTTGGCCATTTGCCTCGATAGGATGTGAGCCATCCTTGTCTCGCCAGGCGCCGAGCGGGCCGAAGTGTTCGAGGCCAAAGCCTAACGGATCCATCAGGCGATGGCAGGAGGCGCAACCAGGAACATCACGGTGCTTCTCCATGCGTGCTCGCAGGCTACCTGTGAGTTCGGCTTTGTCGTTCTCTTCTAGCTCCGGCACGTTTGGCGGTGAAGGGGGAGGCGAGGGGCCTAACAAATTGTCGAGCACCCACTTGCCACGTTTCACAGGAGACGTGCGCGTGGGATCAGAGGTGACGGTGAGCACGCCTGCATGAGTGAGCACGCCGCGCCTTGGTGTGCCTGAGAGAGACGCGCTGGAATCCTTGCCCGCTTACGCTCTTTAGATCGTAGTGCATGACCAGCGGCTCATTGATGAACGTGTAGTCGGCGGTAAGAAACTCGGTAACGGGCCGATTTTTGCGCATGATGTGTAGGAAGAGCTCCTCCGTTTAACGAGCCATCGCCTGGCGTAACATGGAGGTGAATTCAGGGAACTTCTCAGCGTTGGCCTCGTGTATCTGAAAGTTGCGAGTTTCCAGCCACTGACCGCCGAAGTTGCGTGCGAGTTCATTTGCCTTGGGATCAGCTAGCATGCGCAGGACCTGTGGTTTCAACTGGGCGCGGAGCTCACCTTTGAAAGCTAGGGAGAGCAACTCATTGTCGGGCATGCTACTCCAAAGAAAGCAAGACAGGCGGGAAGCGAATGCGTATTCCGTGACGGCTTCCAATCGTTTAGGATTGTTCGGTTCCGGTTGCCACTCGATGCGGAAGAGAAAGTGTGGCGACACGAGCATGGCGCGGAGGGCTTGTTTGGTCCCCATTTCGAAACTGTCGCCACGATTCAGGGCAAGCTGGAGAAACCTACCAGCCGTTTCACTTCGGCGGGTTTGATAGGACGCCGGAAAGCGCGATTGCCGAATCTCCGAATGATGCGTTCCGCAGCTTTAAGATCCCGGTTGCCAGGGACTTTGCCAAAGATGGCCGTATGGGATGGTGGCAACTTGTCTGCTTTCGGCTGGAAAGGGCCTTCGATCTCGATCGGGCTGACAAAGAGGCGATTCTTGCCTGGTTTCCCTCTGAGCGTGACAACCACTTCTGAGCTGCCCTTCTTTGCCGTGACGGTGGTTTCGATCACTTCTGGCCGAAGTTTGCTAGCGGTCACGGATGCCGAGCGCGCGATCTTCTTATCGAGGGAGAGTGTCGTTTCGAGTCCTTCCTTTGACGCTTTCTTGGCTCCCAAACGCACGCGGATTTTATAGTCGCCCTGGTGTCTGAACTGGTGCCTTACTCTGATCGTTCCTGGTTTGTCTAACACACGTGCGGTCTTACCGGAGCGCTTGCCTCCGGTCATGATAGAAGCATCGTATAGCTTGGGGCTCGATTCTGGTGGGCCGGTGACGATGGCTTCGTCGAGCACCTTGTCAGCGCCCATGAGATACCGTTCCATGAGAATGGGAGGGATGGTGAGCACGTCGCCAATGTTGTCAAAGCCATAGCCAGAGTCATCAGCAGGGAAATTGTCCGCAGGTCTGACATCGATTCCAAGCAGGTCGCGCATCGTGTTATTGTACTGTTCGCGATTTAGTCTGATGATCGTCGTTCTGCCAGGATCAGGATTGTCACAGTCGCAGGGGTAGAGCAAGTCGTCCAAGTAGGTGGCAACCATCTTACGTTCTTCAGGCGTCGGCTGAGCCTTGTCCGGTGGCGGCATGACCCAGTCTCCACCTGATACTTGATCGTGTCCCAAACCTTGATGACTTTGATCACTGCGGCCTCAGTTAGATAGCCGTCGAGGGAGAGATCGCCTTTCTCCGCACCATCGCCGTGACAGTCGTAGCAGTAGTTCTCAAAGAAAGGGAGGACGTCGTCTTTCCATGTGGGGGCGCTTCTCACTGCTGAGAGGCTCACTGCGTGGACTAGGAGAAACAGGAGAGCTGCTCTGACCATGTCACAGCTTCGGCGGAAAACCGCCTGTTGCAAGCTGGCTTGGGCGACGATCGTCTAGGCTAACTATTAGTTGATCTAACCTAGGGCAGGGGCGGATTCCTGCGGCGTTGGAAACTGGTAAGGCTCCAAGGACATTTTGACCATACTAGATACTCTTTCTGGATGCGTTCTTGTGCCTTCCCCGATTGGTCCCATAATTTTGACTGATTCTAGAATGTGATAAGCATCGCTAATAGAGTCTGTTGTCATGAAAGCCCTAGTCGTCCTTCTATTCATTGTCTCGGTGGGAATCTTCGCATGGTTCTCTAGAACGTGCTGTGATGGCGATTTCAGGATCGAACGAGAGTTGTCGGCAAACGCGAAGACGGGATTGTCACGGACAGATCTGAGCGATGTGACCGTGTCGGTAGATCGCTTAGACGTGGTGCTTAAAGGGACGGTGGAGAAGGGGAAACGGAAACAGTTAGTGCGGGAGGTTGCCGGTAGCTTGAGAGGTGGGCGTGTGATAGACTTACTGAACGAAGTGGAACCAGAGAGCCCTTCGTTATCTTCAACAGTCTTCTTCGAGCGCAAAGGTAGCCAGGTTCTCTTGAGTGGTCGTGTATCGAACGATACACTTAAACAACGAGTGGCCGAGATTGTCTATCAGATGCCGGTTGTGCGTGCGGTTGTGAATTCTATTGAAGTGTCAGAGCGTGCGTGGCCGTTGCCAGATGCGCGATTGATCGCAAGCTTTGGCGCGGTGTTCATGAAAGAGTCCGAGCAAGGGTTCTTTGAATGGTCTCCCGAGAAATTTGTCATGCGGGGCGAAGTGCCGTCTGCGGCGGTTAAGAGTCGAATTGAGGATCAAGTGGAGCCGCTGCTCCATGGGCGGACCCTGGAGAATCATCTGACGGTTCGCTCGGCAGCCGCAGAGGGAGTGAGTTGTGTCATTGCAAAGGAGGCGGATGGCCGTGAGGAGGGCTACTTACGAGGGAATGTCGGTAGCGCCGAACTTCGCGCTCAAGCTGTCCTAGCTGCTCGAGAAGCTGACCCAGAGGTTCTCTGGAGAGACGAACTGAGTGTGGCACCGGAGCGTAAGGGCTACTCGACTGCGATGTTTCCGAAGCAGATTAGCGCCTTTCTTGCAGCGAGAGCTGGCCAGGCGGGAGGATTTTCCCAAGGACCTTCAGGCATCGCCATTCTGGGAGTCTCGGACCGATTTGAACAGGCGCGTTGGAAGGAGATTCTTGAGAAGCCTCGGGAGTCGGGAGAATCTGAATTCGCAGGCGGCGACATCGAAGTCGCGATGGCAGAGGATGTTGGAACTGCTCAGGACGCGGTTTCACCAACAGATCAGCAAGAGGCGACAAAATCTCAGAACGAAAGTGCAGTGCAGCTGAAAGCGGGGCTAGGGCAGTTAGCTGTCTATTTTGGAACGAACCAAGAGACGGCGAATTTGGAAGAGCTACGGAAGGTGGCTCAAGCTCACCGTCTCCTGACCGAAGCAGGCTATGAGGGAAAGCTAGTCGTTGCAGGATACGACGATGCTAGAAGAAACGCGGCCTACAACAAGGCCTTGAGTTTACGTCGTGCTGAAAGCATTAAGGCGGAGTTGGTTAAGATGGGCCTAACTTCGAGTCTGATCGAGGTCGAAAGTTTCGGTGTCGCCGAGGGGGTGAAGCCTGACGCAGACGTGGGAAATGAACGACGCGTGGAGATCCACTTGAGAGATTAGTGGTCTTGGAACTGACTTTAAGATAAATGATAATGGATACTTTATATAGCGGTGGCGCGGTCTACTACTTTACCCATGCCTTTCCTTTAACTCTGATCTGGGGTCTTCTGTTCTTTCTTCTTGGATTGATCCTTGGAGGTATCCTTTGGAGAACTCGGCGTGAGCAGGCTAAGCGCGTAGAGTATGCGGTGGAGTTGTTAGAAAAAGAGCTTTTGAGCCTCAAGAAGAACGTCTAGAGCTATGTGGAACACGCTCATCTATCTTTGGGAAACGATCTGTCTGCCTTGGAAGGCCTGGCTTGCGTTTCTGTCGTTTCTTCTCGGTCTCTGGTTTGCGTGGCTTCTCTGGGGGCCTTGGTTGAAGCGCTTACAGAAAGGGATCGTTCGTGAACGTGATCTCTCACTTGAGGTGGCGGCCTTGCGTTGTCAGGCGAGGGAGGCGTCGTCCGATCTCAAGGCCGAGGTGGCTGCTCCAGTCTTGCCCTCGCACTTTGCCGGTGAAGACATGACGCTGAGTTCGAAATTCGGTTGGATCTACAATCGCAAGCCGGAGGACGCTGACGATTTCTCGCTACTGGCAGGTTTGAAGCCCGATGGTGGGGACTTGTTAGGTAAACTTGGAATTCACAAATTCAAACAGATTGCTCATCTCAAGGACGAGGAGCTGAACGCGTTGCCGTCTCATGATTCGAAGCTTCAGGGGCCGGAGTGGTCGCAGTGGCGCACGCATTTCGAATCTTTCGAAAGCCTTCCTGAGATTCCAGAGGGCCTCGAGGGTCAGTCTGTGGAAGTGTCGCCTACGTTAGGGCTGCTTTACCGTGAATCGCCTGCTAACTCGGATGAGCTGTCACAACTTCATGGGATCTATCCGTCTCTAGCAAAGAGTCTAAACCGATGGGGGGTCTATCGTTATGATCAGATTGCAAGTTTGAGTGACGCGCAGATAGCTGCTTGGGAAAAGCAGGATCCGGAATTTGTGAAACTACCTTGGCGTGCGTGGCGCAAGCGTTTTCAATCCTCCGAGGGGCTGGTGCCACCGGCTACCCTGAAAGGAGAGGCTGTGAAATGGTCTCCTCAGTTTGGGTGGATCTTCGCTGCGCGACCAAAGAAAGCGGATCAACTCACACTCGTTGAGGGGGTGGGTTCTGAACAAGTCGCGGACCTTCATCGGCTGGGAATCTATCAGTTCAGTCAGATTGCTGAATGGTCGGATGATGATATTGCGGCGCTGGAGAAAGAAGCACCATCGCTTCATGGAATCGACTGGAGCTATTGGCGTCTCAAGTTCAAGAAGTCTGGTGGTCGATTGGAGTTGCCGAAAGGCCTCCAAGATGAGGAACTGACTCTTTCGCCAAAGCTTGGTCTGGTTTACACGGCTGAGCCTGCGAGCAAGGACGATCTCTCGTTGTTGCAAGGTGCTGACAAGGCCGCGGAGCAAGACTGGAACCGCGCAGGGCTCTATCGCTATCAGCAAATCGCTCATTTGAATGATGCTCAGATTGGGGATTGGCAGAAAGAGGCCCCTGCAGCCAAGGGCTTTGATTGGAATGCCTGGCGTGATCGTTTGAAATCTTCAGAGGCGACGATGGAGGTGCCTTCCGAATTTGAAGGGGAGCCTGTTCAAGTCTCGCCGACGCTGGGGATTGTCTATCCTTATCCGCCTCGTGAGGTAGATGATTTTACGCGACTTCAAGGTGTGAGCACGCAGGCTGTTGGTAGTCTGAATCGTTCAGGAGTCTATCGTTATCGTCAAATTTCCAATTTGAGCGATTCTGAAATCGAACAGCTTAGTGGCAGGGACGCTAGTTTGAAGACCGTCGACTGGAAGGCGTGGCGAGCGTATTTCCAAACCCATGGCGATGCGATTGAGGTGCCAGGGGCTTGGAAGGGCGAGCCAGTCGGACTCTCTCCAAAGCTTGGATTTGTATATTCTGAAGCCCCTCAGGATGCTGATGAGCTTTGCCGTTTGAAAGGAATCGATTCCGCGACGGAGCAAGCGATGAATGTCATGGGCCTTTACCGCTATGAGCAACTCGCCCAGTTGTCCGATGCCCAAGTGGAGGCTTGGAAGAGTGCGGACTCTCGCTTTTGTCAAGTGGACTGGGAATACTGGCGTGTCTATTTCGGCAATGGGCAGAGCCCAACGACACCGGCAGCTTTCGCTGGGGAGCCTATTCAACACTGTCCGCTTCTTGGAGTGGTCTATAGTCAGGTTCCTGACACCTTGGATCAGCTAACGTTGTTACAAGGTGTCAGTGAGAAGCAGGCGAAGCGCCTTCATGAACTCGGGATCTATCGTTTCAAGCAGATTGCTCATTGGGATGATGCCACGATCCAAGAGTTGGTGAGCCGCTATCCTGAGCTCAAGGGGATTCGGTGGGCAGAGTGGCGTCGCAGATTTACGGAAGAAGGCTTCGCGCTGCCGGTGCCACAAGCCTTCGCCAGTGAAGTGGTGCAGTTGTCTCCGCGCTTCGGTGTGGTCTATCCTGAGGCTCCCGATGAATCGGATCAGCTCGCGCTCATGGATGGAGTCACGACTCAGAGCGAGAAACAACTCTATGAGTTAGGATTTTATCGCTTCAAGCAGATCGCTAACCTAACGGATACGCAGATCGATGCCCTGCGTTCGGAGTCACCCGAGCTCAAGCGCATGGGGTGGAATCTCTGGCGCGCCCACCTCCATATCCACGGTGAGAAGAAGGCCACGACGCTTGCGCGACTGCGCCAGGGCGTTCCTTTGGAGTTTGCTGAGGAGAATCAAGTCTCTCAAGGCGTTGAGCTTGGCACTGTGTATCGCTACGCGCCGCGTCAGGTGGACAAACTCTCTGAAATCGAAGGGATCGACGAGGAGATGGAACGGCTCTTAAATGGTTGGGGAATCTACACCTTCCGACAGCTAGCATTCCTGCGCGCTCCTCAGTTCGTTGCCTTGTCTAGCCGTGATGGACGTTTCCAAGGCTTCCGGGAGACGCTACATCGCAGGCGTACTAGTTCTTGCGCCTCGGTGGGAAGTCATTGGCGTTGGCAGTCGTGGGATCTAAAGGCAGCCGAAGGTCTAACGTCTGAACCTGAGTTCGGAGCTGTCTTTGATGCGAAGCCTAGCCACGTGGATCAGTTGAGTTGCTTACCAGGCGTGAGTGGCGTTGGCGCGATCATGTTGAAGGATCTAGGAATCTATCATTTCGAGCAAATCGTCCAACTCACTGATGCGCAGATCGCCTCTCTTGGTGAGAAACGTGCCTGCCTCAAACAGCTCAATCCGGCACAGCTTCGCTTCGCGGCGAGTCGCTATCTTGGGAAGATCGTTTCCAAAGATCTTCCTACCACTGACGCCTAACAAGAGCCACCCAGTCTTTGTTCGGATCGTTTGGAGGTGTTCCGAGAGATGGTGCAGTGCCACCTTGAATGAGTGGGTGCGATCCATCTTTGAGGCCGCCGCCGTTTCTTGGGTCAAACCACTGAACACGGTAGTTGCCAGGCTTGTCCGAAAGGTTGAGAGAAGCGTCTTTGCTAGGATCGATGACGAGTGCCACATAGACCTCGCCGGGCGTAGCTAAACAGAAGCCGGTCGAACCGCTGAGCAAGTCATCAGCACTCTCCATGCGATCTAGAGGCAAGCGTTGGTCACGGAAGAAGCGAAGAGCGTGCGCAGACTGTTCCCACATCGTCTCCCGCAAACGGTAGTTTTGGCAGGTGAGATCAGAGTGGGGATGTGCATAACCAAAGTACCATTCAATTCCCCAGCCTCCCGCTAGGAAGTGTCCCCACAGTGCATTGGTACGAGCGTGGAAACGAGTGGGATCTTCTTCATCGGGAATGAGTCCATGCTGAGCATCGCCCGGTTCGTCACAAGCCACGATCCAGGGTTTGCCCGCATTCGCAGAATCTCGAATCAAGCGTAGCGTTGACTCATGCACGTTTTCAAAAGTGGTCTTGTTTGTTTGTAAGGATACACCGGTGAGCGGGATGTCAGGGCCGCTCAGATCGCTCGGCCATTGGCCGTTGTGAATCACGACCGGATGCTGGTAGGGATCGTTCTGAGCAAAGTAGGTTGTCATGGCGATACGCTGTTTCTTGGATTGGAAATGCTCCTTGTAGTGGTTCTTGCCCCATTCACCATTCTCTTCACCCAGGTTCCAGTTCAGTGCCGGATGATGTCCAAAGCGTGCGATGAGTTCACGGTAGTAGAGGCGGCGTTGCGGACCCGTGTCACCGGAATCTAACAAGGTCTCATTCTCACTCTCTTGCGTTTTGAAATGAAGGAAGAGCCCCTTTGAGGTGGCGTGCTCGAAGATCACTTCCCACTGGGCGAGCCTGGATACATCCAGGCGTGTACGTTCCTCATAGCTGGTATAGGGGAAGACGTTGCGGTCATCGCCTGCAATGTTGAGCGTAAGGAAAGAGACGGCATTCATGCCCTTAGAAGCCAGATAGTTGATCGCGCCGATCATGCCTTTCCCTTTGTCTTGGCTCCATGTGGGATTGTTAGTCTGCCAATCCTGAACGTGTGGTTCCCACGTTTTCACCAAGTGATCTTTCTTTCCATCGGTTTTGAAGTCTCCATCGAAGTCGGAGTAGGCTAGAAAGTTCTCAGGAGCATCGGCGCCCGCTTTGAGGAAGATGTCTCCCGTGCCCAAGGTGCGTGGATAACGGGTGCCGTTCGTGGCTAAACGACCAAGCGCGCGAAGGTCCGGAGCGCTCTTGTCTGTTGCCGTTACGGTGAAACTGCCAGAATCACCATCAAAGAAGCCTGCACTCTCGCCTGCATTGGTAGATTCCTCCGTTGCCACACCCGTACCTTTGCGAAAGGACGCCTTCCACTGCCAGGTGCCGATGGCGTCTGGAGAGAAATGCGCCCTCCATTGGTGGCCACCGCTCGCGGAGGTGTTCGCCGCATCGCCATCTGCTGCGTAGTAGCCTGGCACGACAAGGGATTTGGCGCCGTGACTAAAAGTGACGTCGAGACGATAGTCGGTGAAGGGATTCGGCGAGGCCGATTCGGACGTCTCGGGGCCGTCGAACTGCAAAGTAAGTTTATGCCAGAGTTTGGCCTCGCCTGAGAGTGGGTCTTCATTGGGCCGATCAGCCAACCGACGATTGACCAACCAGTCCGTCGCGCGGTCTGTCCACGTGCTGATGTTAGATTTGGCGCGAACTCGGGTCCCATAGCCATGACCGCCGGTTTCGTAAACGTGAATCTCCGCAGGCACGTTGTGCATCTTCAACGCCACGTAGACACCAGCGGCGCCTAAAGACGATGATTGGTCATCATGAGTGTGCACGATGAAGGTCGGAGGCGCTTGATCGGACAATGTGATATCGGGCATGAGATCCCCCGTCTTGCCATCGGCCAATTGCCAAGGGTAAACGAGCATGGCAAAGTCCGGTCTAGCGCTTTGCGTATCAATGGCATCGATGGCTTTGTAAGCGTCCCCATGATCACCGATATGAATTGCTCCCACTTGGCCGCCTGCTGAGAACGCCAAGAGCCCCACCTTATCTGGATTCAGGTTCCATTCGGCAGCGTTCGCCCTTATCAAGCGGATCGCGCGTTGCGAATCTTGCAGCGGCCGTTTCCAGGCACCTGCTGGGCCCGCACTGGTCGTGCGATAATTTAAAACAAAGGCCGTGATGCCTAACGCATTCAGAATCTCTCCCGCCTCCGAGCCTTCGAGGTTAGGAACGACATAGCGAAAGCCGCCTCCTGGCAAGATGACCACAGCCGTACCGTTTGCCGTTTCCTTGGGACGCATCACTTGCAACGTTGGGGAAGTGATCCCCTCGACGCGAGTGATCGTTGGATCTGCCTCTCGAGGTGCTAAGGCCGTGCCAGTCAGACGATCCGTTTCGCCCGGCGCGAGGTCAGGCCAAACGGGAATGATCTCACCTGCTTGCAGGCGGACTGCTAAAAGCAGGGTGGATAGAAGGAAAGCACGCATGACCCGTATCATTGAGAATCGCTTGCTCAGTGGCAACGGTGTTCTGCATGCTCCTGCCATGAATTCACCGGTCACCAGCCTTCCCAATATTGGCCCGCGCTGCGAGGAATGGCTCGCAGCCATCGGCGTGCATACGGCTGAGGACCTCAAAAGATCGGTGCCGCCATAGTCTACCGAAAACTCGTTTCCAAAGGCATCGTCAAACCCCACCGAATGCTCCTCTACGCCCTCGGCGGCGCCATTGCTGGAGAGAGCTGTATGTTCCTCTCACGAGAGCAGAAACGCGAACTCGAAGAGGAATCGGGTCTGGCGGATTCAAGTTGCTAGCGCACAGACGTAATATTGATAGTCGATTGACCCTAAGAGCCTCAGAACCAGTAGAATTCGCCAGCTCCAGCCTAAGAGTCAAGGGCTGTCCTCGTCACTGCGCTACGCTTCGTTCCTGCGGGATCCCTTGACTCTTAGGCTTCTGCCGCCCCCGGTATTCATACTCTGAATGCCGGGCTGTAGGCGGGTTCCAGCAACATAGAAGGCTATTTGCTACCCAGGCCAACCGTTGTGCGCTAGCAGTTTGAGTCCGCCAAAGCTACAACGCCCAAGCCGCGGTCGATGCCGATGCCGATGCCGATGCCGATGCCGATGCCGATGCCGATGCCGATGCCGATGCCGATGCCGATGCCGATGCCGATGCCGATGCCGATGCCGATGCCGATGCC
>CALLLI010000121.1 GCA_938082635.1 uncultured Verrucomicrobiales bacterium | reverse complement strand
CCAGGGCTGGAGGCTCGAAAGAGGGGTGTTGGCGAGCTCACCCTCAGGGTGAGCGCTCAATTGGTCTAAAAGCGCACTCATCACCCTCAAGGTAAACGAGTTGTGCCGGTTCATTCAATTCTCCATTCACGCTTCTAGGTTAAACTGGTGCCATTCGCGCTAGCTCACATTCGCCAGCGCGCCTTGGCGCCGGCTGATAGAGGCCTTCAAGCCTGCGTGCTCGGGCAAATCCAGCGTCGGATCGGCCTCCAGAATATCCCTGGCCGCATCACGCGCTTGCTGGACGAGTTCCGCATCGGTGAGAAACTCGGCCAATCGTAGATCGGGTAGGCCGCTCTGAGCCGTGCCCAGAACGTCACCAGGTCCGCGTCTAGAAAGATCCGCTTCGGCAATCTTAAACCCATCTCGTGTGTCCGCCAGGATCGCAAGCTTCTCTTCCGCCCCCTCATGTTTCGGCGTGTGCATGAGCACACAGTAGGACTTGTGTTCACCTCGACCAATACGCCCCCTCAACTGGTGCAACTGCGCTAGTCCAAAGCGTTCCGCATGATAGATGATCATGGCATTCGCGTTGGGCACGTCTACTCCCACTTCGATCACCGTCGTGGATACTAGCACCTGCACCTTGTTTGCGCGAAACTTCTTCATGACGGCCTCCTTCTCTTCCCCTGACAATTTCCCATGAAGCAAACCCACCGTAATGTCTTTGCCCAGCCGTTCCTGCCATTCCTCGAAAGCTTGCTTGGCACTAGATAGCTTGAGCTTCTCAGACTCATCGATCAGCGGGTAGACGATGTAAGCTTGGCGGCCGGCGGTGACTTGTTCCCGAAGAAACTTCGAGGCATCTGGCGTCTTGTCCGCAGAACGCACAATGGTGATGATCTTGCCTCGGCCTTTGGGCAATTCGTCAAGCACCGACACATCCAGATCTCCGTACAACGTCATCGTAAGCGTCCGGGGAATAGGCGTCGCAGTCATGACTAGAATGTCAGGCAAGGTCCCACGCTTCATGAGCTTTCCACGCTGGAGCACGCCGAACTTGTGTTGTTCATCCACGATCACGAGACCGAGCTTCTCTCCAACCTCAACCTTGTCATAGAGGAGCGCATGGGTGCCGATCAAGATCTGTGGCTCTTCACTCCCAGCGAGAAGCGGCAGAAAGCCATCTTCCGAACGTTCCGCCGTTCGAAGACTCACACGCAAGCCAAGGGGCTCCAACCAACGCAAAAACACCTGGTAATGCTGTTCCGCTAGAATCTGCGTAGGCGCCATCAGGGCAGCCTGGAAGCCGTCCTCAACCGCCAGAAGCATCGCCGAAATGGCCACCAGGGTCTTCCCGGAGCCCACATCTCCCTGGAGCAAACGATTCATGGGAAAGGGGCGCTCCAAGTCCCCTCGAATCTCTTGCACAGCCCTGACCTGAGCCCCAGTGGGAGAGAAGCTCAGTGTTTGGTAGAACTTTTCTAGCAGATCACCAGAACCGCAATGCTTGGCGCCTTGCTGCTTTCGATAGTCTTCTCGACGCGCTAAGATCGTCAGCTGAATCTGAACAAACTCTTCCAACGCGAGGTAGCGACGGGCCGGAGTCGTCTCTTCCATCTCATTTGGGAAATGCACTCGTCGCAACATCTCAAACCGGCTCTCTGAAGTCACCGTATCCGGTAAAATGTCAGGCACTGTTTCATCCGTGATCTCTTGGCAGGCTTGATAGAGAAACTCCCGTGCGCTTCGCTGATTCACCCCAGACGTCAGGCCATAGATGGGCGCGATCCGACCAAGATGCACGCTCGCCTCATTCGGCGGTTCATCAACCAACTCAAACTCCGGATGATCGATGACCAGTCGTTGCCCACTCAATTTCGGCTTGCCATAGAGCACCATCTGCTGCCCCACCGCCAGCTGGTTCTGCACCCAGGGCACGCCAAACCACCGACAGATCAACGGGCCATCAAAGGGGCCTGGGTCTAGGCTTTCCAACGTGGTCTCAAAGAATCGACGTTTCCCCGCAAAGCGTTTCTGTGTGTCTGTGATGATCCCACACAGACACACCGCGCGATCCATGGGCTGATTCGGAAAGGACTCAAACCGCACGCGGTCTTCATAACGACGCGGCACATGAAGAAGCAGGTCACCCACGGTGTGGCAACCGAGAGTCGCCAAGGCGGCCCGTTGTTTCTCTGTCAGATTAACGCTCGCCCATTGATCGAGCGGTGTGGTCAGCCAATCCGCCATCGCCTCCTACTGACTTGAGCGAATGTTGACCACATGAATCTGAAGAGATTCGCGGCCGCGGTACTCGTTGCGTTGAATCGTGAACGCCACATCCCAGGGCGGCGCAGGCAACTCCAGCTCAGCCGCGCCGAAGTAGACGGCATCACGAATCGTTCCATTCTGGTAGAACTCGAGACGAAGGTGCTTGTTGCTAATCGTATTGGGCTCCCCCGCAAGACTCACATTACGACACAGCAATGTTGGCTGAGGATTGTGAGAACCAAACGGCTCCATCATCTCGTAGCTATCGAGCAGAGACAATGTGAGTTCCGTCAACTGCACCTCCGCATCCACATACAGTGTGGGAATGAGATACTCAGAACGCGCATTGGCCGCCACGATCTCTTCAAAGCGCTTCTGAAAGTCTGGGAAATTCTGTTTCCAAATGGTCAAACCGGCCGCCATCTCGTGCCCGCCCCCTTTGATGAGCAAGTCTTCACAGGAATTCAGCGCACTCACTAACGAAATCTTCTCCACACTCCGACCACTCCCCTTTCCTAAACCCGTTTCATCAAAAGCGATGATGAAGGTCGGTCGATGATACCGGCGCATGAGCCGTGACGCTACAATGCCCACGACCCCTGGGTGCCAATCATCCGAACCCAAAACAATGGAGCATCGCTCACTCGGATGTGGCCCTTTCTCGATCATGGCCATGGCTTCCTCGAACATGCGGTACTCCAGCTCTTGGCGCTCTTTGTTCTGTTGAGCAAGCTTCTGCGCAATGTTCTGAGCTTCGGCAGGATCTCGCGCTAACAAGAGATCTAAGGCAGACTGAGCCGTATTCAAACGACCAGCCGCATTGAGACGCGGCCCTAGCCGAAATCCAATGTCAGACGTCTGGATACGCGCGCCTAACTTCGTCTCCCGCTTCAGAGCGACGAGCCCGCAATTCTCCGTCTCGCGAAGACAATGCAGCCCTTTCCGAACAAGAATCCGATTCTCGCTCACCAAGGGCACGATGTCTGCCACCGTTCCAAGTGCCACCATGTCGAGGTAGTTCTTGAGGTCTAGAGCTAGATTTTGCCGAGTTTTGAGCAACGCATGAGCAACCTTGAAGACCACACCAGCACTACAAAGATAATGATAGTCATCGCCCACCTTGGGATTGACCAAGGCCACACAATCAGGCCGCCCATCTTGGCTGCACTCGTGGTGATCACAGATGACCACATCCACTCCGCGCTCCTTGAGGTAGGCAATCTCCTCAATCGAGGTCGTGCCACAATCTACCGCAATGATGAGCTGCGGGTCATGATCTTTCAGGCAACGCTCCACCCCAGATTTGCTCACCCCATAGCCTTCGTCCATCCGATGCGGAAGAAAGCCCTGACATTCTAGCCCATACTTCGCAAGAACTTCTTGCATCAGCGCCACGGAGGTCACCCCATCCACGTCGTAGTCCCCATAGATTACGACCCGTTCTTTTTCATCGACGGCCTTGAGCAACCGATCCACAGCCAGCTGCATGTCCGGCATGAGAAAGGGATCAGAGAGATCACTTAGTCTCGGGCTCAGGAAACGATCAATCGCCTCGGGCTCCGAAAGCCCTCGCTGGGCAAGTAAGCGACGGACCAAAGGCGAGAGATTCGCAGAAGCCGGAGCGATGTTGACTTGCCGAAGCAAGTCCTCCTGCACCTCCTTGATGATCCAATTTGCTTCTGCTTCCATGCGTGTCTAGTCATTCAACGAGAATTAGGCAAGGCACGCAAGAGGTTCCCAGACATTATTCCAACCAAGCAGGCACAGGAAAGTGATAGTTTAGGTTAACAGGTAGCCACCATCGACGACCAAGGTCTCACCCGTCATCTGCTGAGCTGCCGGCGACGCAAGAAAGACCACGGTCTGAGCCACGTCCTTTGCTGTCGTGAGCGTCTTGGATGGCGTGCGTTCCTCCACCATCGTTGCCAGATCAGGAAAAAACTCGCGCAGTCCCTCCGAATCGACCAGTCCCGGGGCGACGCCGTTCACGCGAATCTTGTCCGGGGCGAGTTCGGCTGCGAGCGAGCGCGTGTAGGCCACGACGGCGCCCTTGCTCGCATCATAATGAGCGGTGTTTCCAAAGCCCGGGTGGAAACCGTTGATACTCGCAATATTCACAATGGCTCCGCCCCCGCGCTTGCGCATGGCCGCCGCACCCGCCTTTGCTCCCAGGAAGACACCCCGTGTATTGACTTTGAAGATCTTATCCCATTCCTCAGTACTCAACTCACTCTGCGGAAGGAGACTGAAGATGCCGGCGTTGTTCACAAGAATATCCAAGCCACCAAAGCGAGACTCGACCTCGGCAATGGCAGCTTCGATTGACGTTTCCGAACACACATCGATCGACACCGCATGGGCATTCCCTCCCAAGGAACTCGCCACATCCCTAGCATCTTCCTCATGAGAATGATAACCCACGGCCACGCGTGCGCCTGCGCCATGAAACGCTTCAACGATCCCGCGGCCAATGTTCACTGCTCCGCCGGTGACCAAGGCCGTGCGGCCTTCTAGAGAGAATGGATTCATGATTGATCGTTTGTGTAGGTGTGAATGAGAGGTTTGTGTTGAGGAAATTGATCGCTGAGTTTTTCAGGATCCCCTATTTCCAAATCCTCGAAATCAAAGCCAGGTGCCATCGTCGCGCCGAGCAGAGCAAACTTGCCACCAGGTGCGAGCCGGGTACCCTGCCAAACGCCTGCCGGCACCATCGTTTGGAGAAACTGGCTCGGTCGCGCGAAGACATCCTGCCCTAGGACACACTCTTGCGCATGGCCATCCGCCTCTGTCAGGCGCAACTGCACCACAGGGTCGCCGATGTAGAAATGCCAAACCTCATCAGTAGGCAAGCGATGCAAAGCCGAGAACTGGTCTGGCGTGATCAAATAATAGATCGCTGTGCTCCATGACTTCTCTCCCACGCGGTCCATGGCACGGTACGTTTCACGGAAATAGCCCCCCTCGCCCGGCAAGGGCTCTAGTCCCAGGCGATCAATGAGAGTTTGAGCCGACAGATTCATACCTCACCCTGTCACGCATTCTGAATTTCGCATCCACACAGTGTCGTGAACTTCAGAAGGCGTGCCGTTACTCGGCCATCAGCCTCCACTTTAAGTCCTTGAATGGGCCAATTCCCCAGCCAGAATAGCAGGCATCATGAAACGGTCTCACTTCTTCAAAGCCACGCTCCTCGCGCTTCTCGCTTCCACCTCCGGTCTCGTTGCGGGCGAGAAGTTCAAGATTGAGTCTGTCTTCTCTTCTGTGCTCTTCAAAGTCCGGCACATGCAGACGGCCAATGCTTGGGGACGTTTCAATAAGATCGACGGTTCGTTAGACTACGACGCGGCCGATCCTACCAAGAGCGTCTTGGAGATCACCATCGATCCGACAAGCATCGACACCAACAGTAAGAAGCGCGATCAACACCTGGTCGGCCCCGATTTCTTCAATGCGAAGGAGTTCAACAAGATTATTTTCAAGAGCACTTCCATCAAAAAGGTCAGCGATGAAGCCTACGAATTGACCGGCAAACTCACGATGCTTGGAGTGACCAAGACCATCACCGCGAGCGGAGAATTCTACGGTGAAGGCAAGTCTCCCAAGGGCGATAAGATTGTCGGCGCAGAAGCCACCTTCAAAGTGAAGCGCACGGACTTCGGCATGAACTATGGCGCCCCTAACATTGGCGATGAAGTCACGCTCATCGTGAGTATCGAAGCCCTGGAGGCCAAGTAAGTTCATTTGCTAGCAAGTCGATGAGCAGCGGCACTTTCACTCCCACCCACGTTTGGCTGAATGGCGATCTCAAGCTCATCCCAGAGGCACGAATCGATCCCTTCGACCACGGACTCTTGACTGGTGATGGGGTCTTTGAAACTCTCATCGTCTACAACGGCAAACCCTTTGCCCTCCGTCGACATTGCGAACGGCTGAGCCGATCTACGGCTGTGTTAGGTCTTCAAGCGCCTGACCCAGACATACTGTCAAAAGCCATCGATGAAGTGATCGAAGCGAATGGCAGTAATTCGGGACGTCTGCGCATCACGGTGACTGGAGGCCCTGCCCCACTCGGTTCCGAGAAAGGCGAAGCTCAGTCTACGCTCATTGTTGCCTACGCAAGCTTACCCCCACATGGCCCGGAGGCGCATCTCGTCACCGTGCCCTATCGGCGCAATGAGCATGGCGCACTCACAAACCATAAGACCATCTCCTATGGAGAGAACGTCGTGGCTCTCGCTCACGCAAAGAAGCAAGGTGGCACCGAGGCTATCTTTGCAAATACGGCCGGCAGTCTATGCGAAGGCACCGGGAGTAATCTCTTCATCGTCTACGAAGACGAACTCATCACGCCCCCCATTTCCTCGGGTTGTCTTCCAGGCGTGACCCGCGCCTTGGTCCTCGAGCTCTGCAAAACAGAAGGCGTCACAGTGAGCCAACGTAATGTGCCATTACGAGCTCTCAATGAAGCCGCGGAGGCCTTCCTAACATCCACGTTACGTGAAGTCCAGCCAGTCCGCACGGTCGACGGGAGCGAAATACCTCACTGTCCGGGCCCATTGTCATGCAAGCTGCGAGATGCCTATCAGAGACTCATCTACGAACGGATGAACCCGTAGATCGCCGCCATCCTTGCCCGAGTTACAAGCTAGACCTTCGCCGAAAACCCATTTTCTTGAAGAACCAGATAGCGTCCTGTTAGTCTTTGGTTAACGTAACCCATTGACTTTTAGAATATTACCACCAACAGAATCCGATCACTCTGCTCGGCAAGAACTGCTTTTTGAGGCGGAACTCTCGTCAGAACTCAACAGGTTCGTTAACCAGGCCATCGAAATCACCTATCAATTCCCGGAGCTTGTTTCTGAAGTTGATCGCGATCTCGATATCCACGGCCTGAAGAAGAAGGCCGTAGTGTCCGAAAACTCAGACGGCGCTCAAACCGCCCGCCTAGAATGGTTTAGGAGACCGCCAAACCTCGATTCTCAAACGACCTCGCCTTCCCGGTGAACCTCCGCAGCAGGCTGGCGAACGGGATCAGCGAGCCGAACTTCGGTTCGGATAGTCCAGTGCTCTGCCGCAAACGGCTGGGCGGATTGCTCCGCTACCACATCGAAATGCGGCATGAAATATGCAGGAATCGAGTTTCTGGACACTACGCGGTAGACACTCCAGCAGACCCACTTAAACGCCCTTCTCTAACATCGTCCAGAGGACAACGCGAACGGCCCTACTCGATGAGGCCCTTCTTCAACCCTGCTTCATCGATGAATCCCTCACAGACTTGACGTGAAGCCTCGGCCTTGCTGTCCCGCCATTTCTCAAAACCAGACGACACAAAACCCATCAACTGCGTCGACGGCGCTTCCACTGAGGTATTATAAGAAACGTAATGCCCAACCTCATCGAAGTCGTTCAGTCTCCTGAACACCTCAGACCACTCAGGCTCGATGCTTGACGCTATCTCACCGAGGATTTCCTGGAATCTCTCCACAGTCACGGACTCTTCTAGGTACCTAAAGTCATCTAGAGTCAGTCCCGAAACGTGCGTGTCGCTCACCACAAGTGGGCAACCACCATACACAATTTCACAAGCCAGGAACTTCACCGCCTCTTCCTTCGTCGTCGGATGCTTAAACGCAGGCGGGTTGTTCACCGCTCTCTCAGGACTGTCCGTGTTCCCCTTGTTGTACTCCCTGCAAATCTCGCTCCATTGGTTTGCCACGAGCTTCATTTCCTCAATCTCGTCACTCGCGAGATCGAGTCCCTTGGGCTCAAGCAGATTCACGGTCAGGTGATTGAGGCTTGAGTGAATGATCCCCTGACTTCTCAGGCGAATTCTACAATTCTTCACCTCGTCTGATTCGAGAACCTCGTTAATCGCCTGGTCACGGTCCTCGACCGTGATGTCCTTCTTGATGAATTCCGCTTCGCTGTAGAGCGCATTGTAGGCGATTCTCAGTTTCACACCCTCGGCGCTATCGCGGTGCGGGCAGTAATTTGGCGG
>CALLLI010000120.1 GCA_938082635.1 uncultured Verrucomicrobiales bacterium | reverse complement strand
ATGCCTCAGAAAACCTAACAAAGAATTACACGGCAGAGCGTGACAATCCCCACGGTGTAAAGTGACAACTCCACGGTCGACAGTGCCAATATCTCCACGGCAGAGCGTGGCGCGGAACATGTTGCCGAGGAATTATTGTTTGAATAAAGATAGCTAACACTTTGTACGAATGATGGAGTTGAGCCCCCAACAATCCTGGAATTTGCTTCCATTGGGTAAAAGACAGCGCCGCCCTCGGAACCTTGGTAGGCATAGCGATTGACTGTCGATACTCCATACGGCGTTTCGTACTTCCTGCTAATCGGTGCGCTTGGCAGTCAGCTTCCGCGTTCCAATCACTATGGGTGACCCATCAGCGTCAAAGTCTTCGAGGCATTTTCCCGTAGCCAGAGAACCCCCTTCATTGAGTGCCACCTGAATGTTTTTCTCACATTCATAGAAGTTGCTGGACTTCTTGATGGTAACTTGGACGACCAATTCCGTGTCGGATTCGCGAACTAATTCAGCAGGATATGGCGATGAAGCACAAACTTTGCGTTGCGCAATTATGGTAATTATAAATCGCCATTTTCTTGGAATTGCAATTATGCTAGTTACATCCAATGCAGGTCACACCCAGATTAAGGCTATGGCAGGACTACAAAGCAGGCGAGATAAATGGAGAGGAGTATCGAAGGTGAGGAAAAGAGATCGGCGAGGAACTTAGCTACCAATTGCGCGACCGTCTGCTCACAGACGCAGATAATCAGCGCATGCTTGACGGGATAGGAATCAACATGACCGAGGACGAGTGTTCCTGTTCCTGACGCACCCCGGAAGTAGAGCCGACAAACAATAGCGCTGAGCGAGGATTGCGACCGGCTGTAATGGCGCGAAAAGTATCCCAGTGTTCGAGAAACGCGACAGGAGCAGGCATCTTTGAGGCAATGAAGAGTATTACGACGACTCTGGCATTACGCGTGTAAACGCCGGAGCAAAAGCCTGGCCGACCTCATTAGAGGTGGTGCCATGCCTGCCAAACCTAGTTCCCGCTAATCGGTTACGTTACATTGATAATGATACGGTACAGTCCCAACCCTTGATGCGAGTGCTTGACCAGGGGCAGGAGGCTCCGCTTATGGTGGCCGTGCAGTTTCCCAAGGAAGGGAAATCGGAAGGTCAGGCGACTATTCTAGCGTTTCTCCAAGAGGGCTGGCTCCGACTTTAGCCTCTGGCGGCGTCGCAGAATGACCAAGCTCAGGCTGACCACTAGAAGGCTTGTGGACGAAGGTTCAGGAATGATTTCCCAGCCGATGTCTTGAAGGGCGCCTACGTCAACATTGGTCAGTTCGAACCGGCGATGTGTCGAAGAGAAGTTAGCCACGGGCTCTAGCAGAAGATCTTGGAGTGTCTTACCATCCGTGCCAACAGCCGGTATGCTGCCGTTTTCAAAGGGGAGGGAATCGTAAGTGTTGTCCTTAAAGTGGCGATTGGTTCCGCCATGAACATCGATTCCGGTGCTCCCGGTGGTACCATTGTCGCTGTCGAGTGCTGCGAGGGCGTTCGCGCCGGTAAAGGCATCGCTAGAATTGATCAGGTCCATATACTCGTCCCATCCGCCTGATAGCCCGAGCGCATGGCCGACCTCGTGAAGTGCGATTGAGTAGAAATCGACCTCACCTGCATCGGGAATCGTTTCGTTGTTAAAGTGCCAGTTCGTGGAGCCGTCGCTGTCAAAGCCGATCGCGCCTCCCCAGACAGGGAGATCAGTTGAGTCAAAGCTGCCGGAGCGCCAGCTTCGACGCAAGTGTGAGGAACTGTCTTCGAAGACGGCTGAGAAATTGGTGCCAGTACCTGTGCCCCCTTCAGCGGCAACACTCAGCGAGCGACCGCCTGCATAGAGAAGCCAGGTATCTGCCGCTAGTCCCAGGCTTGGGTCATAGAGATTCGCAGGAGCCCAGCCTGCGTCGACGATATCGTCAGCAAAGGAATCCGATGCTGTGCTGACCTCAAAAGAATTGCCGGTTTCGGGGTGGGAGAAACTGATACGCCAGTCGTTCAGGCCAGCGCTCGTGGAACCTGCGGGGACGGCATCGAGGGAGCTCGTGATGACCTCGCTGAAGCGGGCGGCGGCAGCGGAAAGAGCGGATCGGGCCTCGGTTCCATTGGTCGTTCCTGGATCAAAGAAGTTGTTTGTGTCAAATGTGTAGCTGATCTGGATATTGATAGCCTGAGCGGGAAAAGTCAGTCCCAGGGCGATGCAGAGGTAGAAAATTGAGTGGCGCATGGACAGGCGGGAAGTGGTTTCCTTACCGCTGTTTTTATAATTAAAATTCTAGTGTAATTTTAACAATTATCAGGATTGGTTGGTAATTTCAACCTATTGGTCGGAAATTGCCAAATTTCGCTTCGGATGGTCCTAATACTTGAGAAGAGTCGCCATCTCCATGCTCAGTTTCCGCGCGCCAGAGCGGCTCAAGTGCGTGGAATCGGCAAAGTCGCCCTCGGTCATCGCGAGTGTGCCATGGAAGTTGTGGAAGGCACCGCTGCTCTCGTGGCAAATCTTAGCAAGTCGAGGCCAATGAGTTTTTGCGAGGAAAGCCGTATCTTTCTCGGTCATGATGTCTTCGCGGATTGGAGACTGGACGAGGAGCAATCGGATGCCCTTATCCTGACATCGTTTCGCTAGTGACTGCAAACCGAGGTAGCTCGCCTCCACGATTGCTTCTTCTTGTGCCAAGGATTTGTTCCACCGATCATCGAGGAGCTCGAAGTCTTCGGTCATGAGGTCCAACGGGACACTGCCACCTTCGTCAAAGTCGAGCGAGTAGTAGGTCTTACGTCCGACACGGTCCCTCCGTACCTCGCTCATGGTGCCTAACAAGTAATGAGCGGAAAGATAGTCTAGATGCGCGCGGAACAGGTCACCACTATCAAAGAAACGTTTGAGCTTCTCCCGATCAAAGATCTTCTTGCCTCGATAATCGCCCTCGAAATCGATGGGGGCGGTGACCACGATGAGCGTTTTGGGAGACCAATAGTTTAGCAGGAGATCAACAAAGTAGTCCGTTTGCTCGATCTTCATTCCCCAAGAACTTGCATTGATAAAATCCTGACCTGCAAAGGCAGAAGAATCCAGATTGTTCATGGTCATGGACGAACCGATCGCGAGGATGTCACATGGTTCCTTCAAGCGCTTGGCAATCCACATGGCTTTCTCATCGAATGAGATACTCCCCGTAAACGGTGGTGGCGGTAGTTTCTCGCGAAAGGCATGGACGCAGACAAGCGTGGTGACGACAAGAAGCGCCAATAGGCTGAGCAACCCGAGGAGATACTTTCGGTAGGCTCGTGGTTCTGTTGTTTCTAGATTCATGTTAGAATTGAAAATAGAGGAACTCGCTCACTCGTGTGAGGTTCGCTAGGGTCCAGAAACCTAGGACGGCCACGAGCACCGCCCAGACGAGGCGTGGACTCCAAGTTAGCCAGTTGGCTGTGCCTCGCTTGAGTTCACCAGGATACGTTTCGAATGCGGGTTCATAGCGATGCATGATCTGGCAAACGTTGGGCCCGAGGAAGGCAATGAGCGATGCCGCAAGTGCCCACGCTGCAGCGGTGATTCCGATAGGGAAGGGATTCACCTGAATGCCGTCGAATGTGATCCAGCCGGCTGTGGCGGTCTCTAAGCTGCCTAGTGTGGAGGCGAGGCCACCGGGCAGACTTAGGCCGTTCAAACCAAACATGCCTTTGAGGATTGCCATCGCTCCATCAAAGGAGGTCGCTCTGAAGAAGACCCAAGAGATCATGACCGCTATTAGTGTGAGAGCCCAATAGGCGAGGTTTGCGAAGCGTCCAACTGGCTGTGCCTCTCGATAGGGTTTCCGCCAGGACCGCCAATAATGATTGATCATCAAGTAGCAGCCGTGCAGCCCGCCCCAGGCGATGAAGGTCCATCCAGCGCCGTGCCACATGCCTCCGAGTAGCATGGTTAGGAAGAGGTTTACTTGGCGTCGTGTGGGGCCTTGGCGATTCCCTCCTAGTGGAATGTAGAGGTAGTCCCTAAGGAATCGTGATAGGGTCATGTGCCACCGCCGCCAGAACTCTACGATGCTCGTCGCTTTGTAAGGAGAGTTGAAATTCATCGGCAGCTTGATGCCGAACATTCTCGCCAAGCCGATGGCCATGTCTGAGTAGCCCGAGAAGTCGAAGTAGAGCTGCATGGTGTAGCTCAAAGATGCGGTCCATGCTTCGAACATGGTTAGGGTGAGCCCATTGTCGGCCCCGGCGAAAGTGGCTGAGGCATAGGCAGCGACTTCGTCCGCAATGATCACCTTCTTGAAGAGACCGAGGATGAAGATGGTCAGACCGATACTGAAATCGTCCATCCGGAACTTGAAGCGATCTTTCTGCAAGAACTGCGGTATCATTTCGCCGTGGTAGACGATGGGGCCGGCAATGAGCTGAGGGAAGAAGGTGACGAAGAGGCAGTAGGGCAGGAATCGGGGCTCTTGTGCCTTTCTTTGATAGGCATCCACCACAAACGCAATCTGTTGGAAGGTGAAGAACGAAATCGCTAGGGGGAGAACGATTCTCTCTAAGTGAATGTTTGAAACGGCCAGCCGATTAAGGTTGTCGACGAAAAAGTTGGCGTACTTGTAGTAGACTAACAGACCTATATTTAGCCCGGCACTGAGACATAGAAGGGCTTTTCGCTTCCCTTCCGGGGTTCCTTCCTTGATCAGGGCTTGCCCGAAGCCAAAGTTAGCGAGTAGTGATAGGACAATGAGCCCTACATAAGCTAGATTCCAGAAGCCGTAGAAGAAGAGGGACGCCAGGACCAGCCAGCCCATGGCGAGATCCATCTTTCCACGCGATCCTAGCGCAAAGAATACCAGTAGCGTGACTGGCAGAAAGGCGAAGATGAAATGGTAGGTATTAAATAGCATCTCTCACCGCGGTATGCTTTAGCTTGGGAAAGGGCCAAGCGTTGCCTAGGATGCCAGCTTCCAGCGATCGATGTTGTTCTCGTAGATTTCTTGCAGGATACCACGCACGTCGTATTTCAGCTCCCACTCTGGGCAGTGCTTCTTGAAACGGGCTAGATCGCTGATGTACCAGATGTGATCTCCACTCCGGTTGTCTTCGACGTAGGTCGAGCGGAACTCATTGCCAGTGATCTCTTCGGACATGCGTATGGCCTCGAGCATCGAGCAATTTGAGTGTCGGCCACCTCCAATGTTGTAGACTTCAGCGCTGCGTGGGTTCTTAAAGAATTCATCGAAGGCTGAGATCAAATCGGCGCTGTGAATGTTGTCACGCACTTGCTTGCCCTTGTAACCGAAGATGTTGTACTCGCGGCCGGAGCAGGCGCATCGCATAAGGTAGCTGAGGAAACCATGCAACTCAGTACCTGAGTGGCTCGGCCCAGTCAGGCAGCCGCCTCGGAAGCACGCGGTCTTCATTCCAAAGTAACGGCCATACTCTTGCACAAGCACATCAGCCGCAACCTTGGATGCTCCAAAGAGACTGTGTTTGCAGTGATCGATCGACATCGTTTCGGGAATACCACTGTAGTAGTCGTGGCTCTCGTCGATCTCCCACCGGGTATCTAACTCTATCAAAGGCAGTGCGTTTGGAGTGTCGCCGTAGACCTTATTTGTCGACGTGAAGATGAAGACGGCATCGGGACAATGATCGCGTGTGGCCTGAAGTAGATTCAGCGTGCCATTGGCATTCACCGTGAAGTCCGTGTGAGGATCACGTGCGGCCCAGTCGTGCGATGGTTGGGCTGCTGTGTGGACGATCAATTTGATCTCGCTGCCGTGCTTCTTGAAGAGGGCATCGATCTCTTCCCGGCTACGAATGTCGACCGAGAGGTGCGAGTAGTTCGGGAGAGTGGATTCTAGCTTCTGCCGATTCCATGCGGTTGAAGCTTCATCTCCGAAGAACACCTTCCGCATGTCATTGTCGATTCCGATGACATCGAGGCCTTGGGCCGCGAAATGTTTGGCCGCTTCGGACCCGATCAGGCCTGCTGACCCCGTGATAATAGCTAAACTCATGGTTGGTATATTATTTATTGTAATATGGTTAAGCAAGTCGTATTTCTCACCTGGATAGACGGAAACTAGCCATCTTCGTTTGGTGGGGTCAGGCTGCTTTCGATGATCAACGACCGGGCTTTTGGAAGCGCAAACTTAGTTTTTCGAGTGGTGAGCGGGATCGTTCTCCTAATTGTCATGCCGTGGCACGTCAGCTCGGGGCAGCTTGCGATGCCGATTCCCGTATACGAAGAGGCAGGCCCGGGGAAACGAGTCTTCGTCACGACGCCTGAGTATATTGGCACAAAGGTGCACCACATGCTTTATCTGCCGCCGGATTGGCGAGCAGGGGATGGGAAGAACTGGCCGGTGATCGTGGAGTATACTGGCAATCACTACCCGCGATCAGGTTCTACGGGAAAGGTTGAGGATGCCGGTCTCGGGTATGGCATTGGTGCGGGGCAGTTCATTTGGGTGACGCTTCCGTTCGTAGGAGGGGATGGCGAGAATGCTCGTACCTGGTGGGGCGATGCGGCTACCACGGTTCGTTATGCCAAGACCAATATTCCCCAAATCTGTGCGCGCTACGGAGGTGATCCCGGCAACGTGCTTCTTTGTGGATTCTCGCGTGGGGCGATCGCGGTGAACTACATCGGTCTCTATGATGATGAGATCGCCAAACTGTGGGCAGGATTCATCACTCACGATCACTATGACGGTGTGAGGGAGTGGAGAGGTACGAGCTGGGGAACACCGCTTGATCAATACCGCGACGGCACCAAACGGCGGCTAGAGCGTCTGCGGGGACGCTCAGTATTGATCTGTCAGGGGAATAGTGCGAAGGATATTCGTGAATACTTAAGACCGCACGTGGATCTAGCGGCATTCACCTTCCTTGACGTTCCTGTAGGAAAGATCTTTCCGAGTTTCCCGAACAGCTTGGCGATTCATCCGCACACGGATCGCTGGCTGCTCTTGGAATCTCCGGAACGCGTTGCTTTACGAGCTTGGTTAGACGAGGTGCTGGGACTATAGATTGCTATAGTACTCGGCGATGCGGTGTGCGTGCTCGTCGTAGGCGGCTTCGAACAGTTCGGTCGCTTTCTCCGTGCCGATAACCGCTCCTGCCGTGAGGACCTTGGGAGGTTGGCCTGCTTTTGTTAGCCGATCAGCGACTTCAGCTTTGATACTGTTGATGAGAAGGCAGCCGCCGACTGTAGAGCCGGGAGCGACTTTGGTTTCGAGGCCTTCGATTTCAACCATGGAGTCGCCCAGTGGGGCTCCTGTATCGAGGACAATGTCGGCGAAATCTGTGAGCTTCTTGCCATCGGCGCGCTTCGATGTGCTGGGTTCTGAGTGTTTCTGGCTGACGATGGCGACGACTTTGACGCCGCGTCGTTGAAATTCCTCGGCCATCTCGATAGGGACGATGTTACAGCCCGAAGATGAAATGATGAGGGCTGTATCCGTGGTCTTGAGTGCGAAGTTGCGAAGGATCTGCTTGGCTAAGCCTGACACATTCTCGATAAACATCGCTTGCCGTTGGCCATTGGCGCCCACGACGAGATTGTGAAAAGTGAGGGAAAGTTCGACGATGGGATTGAAGCCTGGAAAGGAGCCGTAGCGTGGCCACATCTCTTCGACCATGATCCGGCTATGGCCTGAGCCAAAGACGTGTACCATACCGCCTGCGAGGATGCTTTCGGCAAAGTGATCGGCGACGGTGGAAACGGCATCGAGTTGTTCGGCGACCCGTGCGTGGATGCCTTGGCAGTGTTCGAGGTAGCGAGTAGAAGGGGAGGGTGTAGGCATGATGGTGTGTTAGTTGAATAGTTTCTGAGCGGCTTGATAGGCGGCGCCATAGGCTCCGGCCCAGGTGCCTAATTCGGCTTTGCGTAGGGTGATGCAAGCATCTGCGGGGAGCCATTCCGTCGCTTGGACGAATTCGCTCAGAGGGGCGAACAGGGCTTCGCCAGCCTCGGTGATGCCACCGCCTAGCACGACGACTTCTGGATCGACGGCATTGGCCATGGAGACGATGGCGGCGGCGAGTGCTCGGAGCGAGTCTAACCAAATCTCGGTGGCATAGGGATCACCTTGGATGTAGGATTGAACTAACGCTTCGGTTGAGGCGAAGCGATTCTCACTGCGCTTGGAGAGGGTGAGTTCGCCGATGGCGTCTTCGATGCTCCCGGGCGTCCGGCAGAGATCGGGTTCGCTGCGATAGTCTACAGTTGTGTGTCCGAGATGGCCGGCGCGGCCGAAGCGGCCTGTCAGGAGGCGTCCACCGGAAACAATGGCCCCGCCCACACCGGTGCCTAAGGTGTACATGACGACGTCGTTTAAACCGCGAGCCGCTCCTAACCAGACTTCGCCCATGAGTGCGGCGTGCGCGTCGTTTAACACGGGCAAGGCTTCGGTGCGTCCTAGCGTTTCCTGCCAGTGCAAGTTCTCTAAGCCCGCCATGCGTCCTGGCATGAAAGCGATGGCGTCTCCCTCCGTGGTGGCGAGACCCGGAGCTGAGAGGCCCACGCAGGCCGCGCTGTGGCCGATGGTGGATTCGTGGCTGCTAATCAAGTCCGCGACTTGTTTGGCGAAGACTGGTTTGCCGTCAGATAGGAACTCGCCGTCACCGGTGGGGAGCGTTTCTTGGGCGATCGTGTTTCCGTCAGGATATGAAACAGCGACACTCTTTACTTCGGTGCCGCCGAGGTCGATGCCGATGATGATCGCGCTCATGTTGGCTAGGCGCGTGGGCGTCCTTCCGTGACGGACCAGCCGCCATCGACAGCGAGCACTTGCCCCGTAACAAAGTGTGAAGCTTCGGAGAGAAAGAAGAGAGCGGCTTCATCAAGGTCTCCGGGTACACCGACCCGGCCGCCATCGAGCGGCTGTTTCTGTCTAACGAAGTCCATGATGGCCTCGTTTCCTAAGGCGCGTTGTGACATGGGGGATTCGACCAAGGCAGGAGCAATCACATTGGCCCGAATGCCTTGGTTGGCATAGTAGGACGCGATGGATTTGGTGAAGCCAATGGCTGCGGACTTGGTAGCTGCGTAGACATGGGACGCAAAGAAATCTGGCGAAGGCGCATAGCCTAGCACGGAGCCCATGTTCAGAATGATGCCCTCGGAGTCTTGTTTCAGGAACTGCTGGACGGCTGCTCGATTGCTGTAGATCAGTGACTTTAGGTTGAGATCGAGGGTGTAGTCGATCCCCTCATCGGTGACTTCATGAAGACGGCCATCGCCTGAGGAGCGCCCACTTCCGCCTGCCACGTGGTAAAGACCATGGAGGTGGCCAAACTCGGAAACGGCGAGTGCGACTGCTGCATCGACGGAAGCGGAAACTGCGGCGTTTCCGGCCAAGCCTCGAGCCTGGACGCCTAACTGATCTACTGAGTGATCCACTTTCTCCTGGCTTCGGCCGGTGACGACGACGTTTGCACCAGCTTCGACCAAGCGTTTGGCTGCCGACAGGCCAAGGCCCGACGTTCCGCCAATAATCAGGATGGTGCGTCCGTGCATGTCTGTCTTTGTCGCCACGGCGGCACCTTGTCAGCCGCGCTCGACTGCTGCAATCCCTAATCTACCTCTGCTTGCGCTGCTCGCTCATCCCTGCTAACGGAACGCCATGTTTGGTAACCAACCGAAAGGAGATGTGGTCGCACCGGGATGGTTCTTCCGTCCGATGTCTCCGAAAGATGTGCCTGCAGTTCTCAAGATCATTGAGACCCATGATGAAGATGATGCCGAATGGGCGGCCCAGACCTATAGCAATCGAGGTCACTTTGGGCAGTTCGTTCTGACGGAGGGGAAGCGAGTGGCTGGGGTTTCAGGATACTCGCTCGCTGATGGCACGGACAATGCCTACTGGATTTCTTGGACCTACATTGATGAAGCAAGCCAGGGGCAAGGACTGGGAACCTTTTTGTTAGAACGTGTTCTTGAGAAACTCCAGGAAGAGGGGGCAAGGAAAGTCTTCGTCTCGACGAGCGACTATCAGGAAGAGGGGTCTAACATCTACGCGAATGCCGTGCGACTGTATGAGTCTGCTGGGTTTCAGCTGGAAGTGAAGACACCTGATTTTTATGAGAAAGGCGAGTCGCAGCTGATCTATGGGCTCACACTGGACGCGACTCAGCCGCCGCCGATCGAGTTTGCCGATCGCTCTGAAGAGTCGATCGGGCTCTCTCGCCTCTTCAGAATTGATGAGACGGAGGACTGTGCGGGCCTAGACTGGGAGTTCATGGAGGAGGGGCCGTCTTTCACCGTCGAGGATCTCGCCGTGATGCTGAATGAGGCTAAAACGGGCGAAGCGCGGTGTCTCTTTGTTAGCTTTGCCTCGGATCTCACACAGGCTTTGCCGGTTGTGGAGCGTTGTCAGATGAAAGAGGCTGGCCGTCTAAAGGACTTCTGGGCCACTGGCATCGACGACGTCCGCTATAGCTTCGTATTCAAGTAGGACGATGCCTAGCAAGCCTTTCGCCTTGCCATTCGCCCTCATCCGGTGAATACCACTTCGCATGCCAGAAACCGACGACTTGCGTATCGACAAGATCCAATCTCTGATCGCTCCGGCGATCCTCATGGAAGAACTCCCTGCTGACGAAAGTCACAAGGCTTTCGTAGCGAAGGCGCGGGATGCGACAGCTGCCATCATGAGAGGTGATGATCGTCGCGTTCTTGTGGTCGTTGGGCCGTGTTCGATTCATGATAGTGCCTTGGCTCTGGAATATGCGGATCGATTGAAGCCTCTGATCGAGAAGTGGAAGAAGGATTTGCACATCGTCATGCGGGTGTATTTCGAGAAACCGCGCACGACAGTCGGGTGGAAGGGCTACATCAACGATCCGGATATCGATGACAGCTATGACATCAATCGTGGACTTCGCCTTGCTCGCACTCTCCTGCTAGAGCTCACTAATCGAGGCGTGGCTGCAGGTACTGAATTTCTTGATACCATCAGCCCTCAGTATGTGGCGGATCTCGTGACGTGGGGAGCCATTGGTGCCCGCACGACGGAAAGCCAGGTGCATCGTGAACTCGCCTCGGGCCTTTCCATGCCGGTGGGCTTTAAGAATGGCACGGATGGTAATATTAATATTGCGATCGACGCCATCGGAGCCTCTCAACGGCCTCATTCCTTTCTGTCTGTCACCAAGCAAGGGGTCTCTGCCATTGTCCGGACATTGGGCAATCCAGACTGCCATGTGATTCTTCGTGGATCGAGCAAAGGCACCAACTTCGACGCCGATTCCATTCATGAAGTGACGGCGCAACTGAGCAAGGCAGGCCTTCCCACTGGACTGATGGTGGACTGTAGCCATGGGAATAGCCTCAAGGATCACCATAAGCAGCCTGGGGTCGCCGAGGTACTAGCCGTGCAGATCGAGGCCGGAGAGGCAGATATTCGCGGGATCATGATTGAGAGCCATCTCGTGGAAGGAGCGCAGAAGGTGGTGCCCGGCCAGGAGCTGACGCATGGTCAGAGTATTACGGATAAGTGTGTTTCTTGGGAAACGACCGAGTCCATGCTCGCTGGATTAGCGAGCGCTGCCGCCTGCCGGGCTACCTCGTAAACCGATACTCAATGGTTTAGATGTATATGAGGACCTTGCCGAATTGGCCTTGCTAATCCCGGGATTATAATTAATATAATCAGTGGATTTAATACGGATACAATGAAGCAACTAGCACTCCTTACCGCATTCATGACAGCTGGATGGCTTATCGCCGTGGCGGTCTACACGATTTATGAAGTGACGATGCTCCAGAAGGGTTATGACCTGGCGTTTACCAGCTTTGAGTTTCAGCAAGGGCTGATCAGCGCTCTGAATTATGCGCTGCCGACTGCGATCGTTTGCCTCTTCTTCATCATCAAGACGAACAAGACAGATCCGATCAGCACGGAGATCTTCCTGCTTTGTATGATTACCTGCGTGCTCGGCGCCTACCTGAGCTTTCGGGCAAAGGACATGGCATTCCCTGACCCAATGGATCCACAGTTCGCTCAGTCTGTTTGGTGGATTCCCGATCCATCTGAGCCCTACGAGCTGGACTATTAGGGCTCCTTGCGCTGGGCGGCATTCTTGGCACGGTGTGTGCACCATGCCGCCCGCCTCAACTCGCAGCAAAGAACGGCTGGATCAACACTTGGTCCGCGTTGGGCTCGCGCCGTCTCGCGAACAGGCCAAACGGCTGATCATTGCTGGCGAGGTTCAGATCGGTACGCATGTCTGGGACAAGCCGAGTTCTATGGTGCCCGTCGATGCGACGGTGACCGTGAAAGAGAAGCCCAAGTTCGTTGGGCGTGGCGGACTCAAGCTGGAAGCTGCACTCGATCACTTTGAAATAGCGCCCGAAGGAAAGACCTGCTTCGACGCCGGTGCGTCTACGGGAGGCTTTACGGATTGTCTCTTGCAACGTGGAGCCAAGAAGGTTCATGCCTTTGATGTAGGAACCAATCAGCTTGTGTGGAAACTACGCTCAGACCCTCGCGTGAATGTGCGAGAGAAGTTCAACGTGAGGCACATGGAGCCAGATGATGTCGGAGAGAACGTGGACCTCGTGGTCCTCGATGTTTCGTTTATTTCCCTGACATTGATCTTGCCTGCTTGCTGGAAAATTCTTGCTCCTGGTGCTGATATCGTGTGTCTCATTAAGCCGCAGTTTGAGCTTGCGCGAGAGGACGTGAGTAAGGGCGGCATCGTTAGAGAAGCCTCGCTAAGAGAGCGTGCGGTGACGAAGATTCACGATTTCGCAGAACACACGTTGAAGGCGCAGTGGCGAGGGGTGATGGATTCGCCAATCACCGGCACCGATGGTAACCACGAATTTCTAGCATGGCTGCAACCCACATAGGCATCTCCGCCAACGTCACCAAGCCTGACGCGCGCGAGGTCCTGACGCAGTTGCGCTCACACCTATTGCGCAGTGACTTGAAAGTGTCGCTCGAGCAGGAATCGGCATGCTTGTTAGGAGACCCTTCAGTATTGCCTGGGATGGGATTGCGAGAGTTGGCGGCTGAAGTAGATCTCTTGATCATTCTGGGAGGAGATGGCACGATTCTCCGCGCTGTCCGTAGGACGATGGGGGTTTCCGTGCCTATCATGGGGCTGAATATTGGCACCCTTGGTTTTCTCACCTGCGCCACTCAGGACGCGGTGAATCAGGTGGGAGATTGGATACGGACGGACTACTTCAGGATCTCGAAACGCTCGCTGTTGGAGGCTACCGTTTCGCTCACGGGGGAAGAGCAGGCCACCTACTTTGGGCTCAATGAAGTCACCGTGTGCCGAGAGAATGTGTCTCGCCTCATTCACTTGGAGACGCATATCAATGGAGAGTATCTCAATCACTACAGCGCTGATGGCCTCATCATTTCGACGCCTACCGGATCCACTGCTTACTCGCTCTCCGCTGGAGGTCCTATCATTGATCCGGAAAGTGGTGTCTTTGTGATCACGCCGATTTGTCCCCATGCTATGTCAAACCGCTCGATGGTCGTGCGGAATGACGCCGAGATCGAAGTGATCCCGGTGGAGCAGCGGGACCAAGTGGTGCTCACTTTGGATGGGCGATCTGTTCACAGTGTCCAGCCGCACAGTCGCATTCACATCCGGCGAGCGAGTCATCAAGCGCAGCTTGCCTTCCTGCCCGAGCAATCGTTTTATCGGACACTGCGTTCCAAGCTTCACTGGCACGGTAGCAATGTTAACTAGATGCTTTGGTGCCTGTTGGTGCCTGCTTTTAGCAACTGCGTCGGGTGCGACGATCACCGTGACTAACTTTGATGGGGCTGACTCCCATTTACTCACGAGGGATGACGGATCGCTCTTCTTCAATGGGCTTGTTTGGATTGGAGCCTTTGACATCGATAACAGCGCCATCCGCGACACTGCGAATGATGGACAACTCCTTCACCTTGAAACTCAGTTTCGGCAGTTTGGAAAATCTGTAGTCGTCAATTTCAATGGCCTGCCCTCGCTCTATCAAGATGTCGTGACCCAAACGGTTGTGGCAGGGGACGACTTTGCCGGTCGGGCCATTTATACGGTAATTGCGGATCAGGGGCTCCTTCGTGATGCTGAGCAACTTCTTATCTTTCAGCATGATCAGGTCTTTCTTGAGGATCCGTTGCGTAACGCCCCCGCGCTGCTCGATAACGAATCCGGAGAATTGCTGGTTGGAGAGTTTGATCGCTATCGCAGGAGTTTGGACCAGATCATGGATCAGCCGGCCTACACCCTGGTTCGTGTTATTCCGGAGCCGGCAGCTTCCTTAATGCTACTTCTAGGCCTGGTTGTGCTTTCCCTCCGCCGTAGAGGCCCCTGACGAGGCGATTCACTTTCTCTTGTCCTCTCCGTGAATGTCACTTAAGGTGGACTAGCATGAAGATAAGGGCTTAGATGATCGCAGCTGCGATGAGCGTTGGGGCGCTTGTGCAATCGTATGCAGAGGAAGCTCCGACCGTTACTTTGGAGAATACGCAAGGCAGTAAGATTGAGGCCGTCATCCTTGCAAGTGACAACACGACGGTCACGTTCAAGCGGGTGGGAGCGGACAAGATCTATACCCTGTCGCTGGATAAGTTGACCGAGGATACGCAAGACGCTCTGTTAGAGTTTGATCTCCCTGTTGAGATGGAGGACCCGGAGAAGGTTGATGTGATTTCGGTACCAAAGGAATCCTTTCTTCCTATCAAGTTCTCTTCCGGTAAAACTAGCAAACGGACGAATCGCGGGACTTATAATGATGAGAGAACGGATACGTTAAAACCCGTGGTGACGATTGAGAATCGTGACTCCAAGACGCCTCTTAGTTGCGAGATGACGGTGGTGGTCTTCGGAAGAGGGGTTGTGGAGAAGCGGACGATTAAAGTGCTCGCTAAGAAGAGTTTCACGCTCAATCAGATCGGAGGTTTGAAGCAGACCTATTCATTAGATGAATTCTCCTTTCGGTACGATGCACGGGACTCCTGCAACTATGGTTTCAAGTACCAGGGCTACGCCGTCGTTCTCCATGATAAAGAAGGCGAGGTACTTCGGGTCATTGCTAGCCCTCCGGGCTATCAGAGTATTCCGCGTCGCGTGCTCAAGTGCACGACGGGCAAAGTCTATGACCCTGAGCTAATTAAGGAAATCAAGCCTCCTTAGCTGTAGCTAAGACGCGGGGACGCGTCTTTAGGCTTCTGACATGAATTTTATCATTGGTTTAAGCGTTTGCTTGATTTTTACGTTTGCTTGATTTTTACGTTTGCTGGATGTGGACCGGAGAGTCCATATGAGCGGCACTCATCGGAAGAAGTTCTGCTAAACCTAGAAACGTAAATGGGCACAGGAATACAGTCCGAATGGCGGGCGGCATTCGGTGTCAGGTGATGGGCCGCGAGTTAATGGCACGTATCAGCCACTGAGTATCCGATCGGAGTTTGGAGGCACCCCTGTGATCCATTTGCCATCTAACCAACGCCGCAATAATCGCGTTAGTAACAGTGCCCAGCGTTCCTTGATCGTCCATTGCTCCGCAATGCGCATCATGGCATGTAACTGGCTGCTGATCAACGTCACGGCCCGGGCGATCACGTCTCCTTTCTCGTGTA
>CALLLI010000119.1 GCA_938082635.1 uncultured Verrucomicrobiales bacterium | reverse complement strand
GGATTGCGCAGGCAATCGGTTAGCCTTGAGATCCGTGGCTGAATCGAAAGAGCCTACCCCGGCAGACTGAAATCAACTTCGGGGACACCAAGCCTTCTGAAGTCGGTTGAAACCGTCCAGCAAACTTGACGGAGAGCCATTATTTTATCATCGGCACACTGTAGCTTGCATCGGTAACCCACACCTCTCATTATCGTCGCGATGACAGAAAGATGCTCCGAGTGCGGAAAGAAAGCGAGAATGACGTGGCCTGCGTTGGCCGCGCCGTTGTGTTCAAAGTGTTGCGGGACCGGGCGCGGCGTGCGGATCGATTGCACGCCCGACTGCGCAGTGAATCCGTTTGGAAAGGCTGCCTATCCTCGATACCAGGAGATGGCGAGTGGGCTGGTCGACAAGTTGTTCAAGCGCATGGTAAGCGAGGGGTACGATTACGGGACAACGCAGCGGGACAACGCAGCGGGAATCGCGGCGATTCATATTATCTAACGATGGAGACGACCCCATTGTAACTGGAGGCTTTGGAGCGGTTCAATTTTGGCTTTTTGATAGGGAAGAATCGGACGGTCAGACCAGGGTTCAGAAATGGGAAGCTGAGGGATGGCCCGAATTCACCCAGGATGAACAACGCTTGTTGCGCTTTAGGGCTACGACCGAGTTAACTCTTATCGAAATGGTCAAGGTGGAAGCTGATCATGCCACCCGCGTGAGAGATTTGCTCGACCCGAACCGCGAAGATCTCATTGTCTTCGACTTTACGCTGGCCAGCCATTTCGTTCCGTTTCAAGTAATTCTAACACATACACTACAACTGCCGCATCTCTGTAGCATCGAAGGCAATGACGTGGGGGTGGATCCCAAACAGACGGCAGATCTAATCGCCTACGTGCGAAAGCGCTCTGGATCAAACGACCCGGCTGAGCAGAAACGCTGGTGGGGTTTGAACGCTCCCGAAGTGGCTAGCGAGCATGAGAGGCTGTTAAGCGAAGGCCATCAACGTATATGATTGATGCCTGGATTCAAACTGCAAGCGCACAGGGGAATCGGCAGAGACGCGGTCATGTGGTAGAGCATCGTTCAGACACTGATATGGGCCTGGCTACTGCTAATGATCGGGCTGAGCCGGAGTGGGATATTCCGGATGTTAGAGGAGAGTGAGAACCGGGCGGAAAAAATCGAGCACAGCGTGTTCAAATTGATTGATCGGATCACCCAGTTTTATGGGTTAGTGATAGAAATTGCTGCGACCGGCAGCATTGAAGCGCTCCTTGAACGGCTTCGAGAGCAACTGGACTATCATGATCGCTACGAAAAGCGCCGCCGGAAATCGTTCCCAGAAAGACTAGCAAACGTCCTGAATATGGAAATATCACCTCTCTTAACGGGACGCCTATGGGGCCTAGCCTGGCTGAATCTCTATCGCTATCAGCATTGCTGCCGATCAAGTGAAAAAGGGCGCGTTAGGAAGGTTCCAAATCGGAATGGCTGGCGATAGCACCAGATTCAAAGTCATCAACACTCAAACGGGCTAGGTCTGGGATCACGACAGCAAGCCGAGACTCAAGTGAGCCTCGCTGAGGCACAGGTCCGTGTTTTGCCTGGCATGCCGTTTGAATTAGCTCCCTTGGGTCCAGTCCCGCGAGCTCTTGGCGCGCGAAATATTTCGATTTCGTTATTCACGATCAAGCTTGGCAAGTCATCGATGAGATTAGCACCCGGATGGGATGTGGGCGCGTAACTCCATGTAATGAAGCCTATCGCCAAAATTCTCGCTGCTGGCGCCGTTGGCGGTGCCATTCTTTTCGTTGCGGGTTGTCAGCTTACTCGGGCTGGTCACGAGAGTGCTTCCTATCGGGTTGAGAGTAAGGTGGAGCGTTTTGAAATCCGGAGTTATGATGAACTTGCGTTAGTGAGTACATCGATGGAGGGCAAGAGTGAGAAGGCTGATGGGGGTAGTTTTATGCGTTTGTTTCGCTATATTTCTGGGGACAACGCGTCTCAGCAGAAAATCGCAATGACGACGCCTGTCTTTATGAGTGAGGGGGAGGAGAGGGCTCTAAGCTTTGTGCTTCCCGAGGAGGTGGCGGCAACTGGTGTGCCCAGTGGAAACAACGCGTTGGTCCGCGTGAGCCGTTTGCCGTCTGGCCGCTATGCGGTGCTTCGTCTCAAAGGCGCGCGATCGGATGTGAAGGTCGCTTCGGGAAAGCGCGCCTTGGCTTCTTGGATTGCGACGCAAGGTCTCACGCGGACTGGAGATTATCTCGTGGCAGGCTATGACCCTCCGTTCACGCCGGGGATTGCTCAACGGAACGAGGTTCTCGTTCGCCTGGCTCAGTAGGATTGTTAGCGTGGGGTGGTTAGAAACCGCCTTTCCTTGGGGCTTTGCTTAGCCTATTAGACGCTTTTCGATGAGGTCGCTGACGACTTTGGGATTTGCTTTGCCTCGGGAGAGCTTCATGACTTGGCCAGTGAGGAAGTTGATCGATTTGACGTTGCCGCCTTTCACGTCTTCGACGGGCTTTGGGTTGTCGGTGATGACTTGGTCGATGAAGGCGTCGAGGGCGCTGGTGTCGTTCATGGGAGGCTCGAAGCCTTTCTCCTTGATGATTTCGGCGGCGCCTTTGCCGGTGGCGAACATGTCGGTGAAGACTTCTTTGCCCTGGTTGTTGCTGATCTCGCCGGCTTCGATGGTGTCGACGAGTTCTTTTAGCGCCGAGGCAGGGAGGGGACAGTCAGAAATGGGTGTGTCGGCTTCGTTGAGGACACTGAGCAAGTTGTTGATGACCCAGTTGGCGACTTTCTTGGGTGACTTGGAGCCTTCGGCGGCTTGTTCGTAGTAGTCTGCTAGGGCGCGTTCGCTGGCGAGAACGCTTGCGTCGTAGTCGCTGATCTTGTAGGAGCCGACAAAGCGTTCACGTTTCTCGTGGGGAAGCTCGGGAACGTGTTCGCGCATTCTAGCGATGATGTCAGCGGTCTCTACTGGCAAGAGATCGGGATCTGGGAAGTAGCGGTAGTCGTGGGCGTTCTCTTTGCTCCGCATCATCTGAGTTTCCTCAAGACCATCGTCCCAGCGCCAGGTGGCTTGATCGATGGTGCCGCCGCTTTCAACAAAGTCGATCTGCCTTGCGATCTCATATTTCAACGCGCGGCGCACGTTGGTCATCGAGTTCATGTTCTTGAGCTCGATCTTGGTGCCCATTTCTTTCTCGCCATGTTTCCTCACGGAAACATTGACGTCGCAACGCATCTGACCTTTCTCCATGTCGGCATCGGAGAGGTTGCCGTAGACGAGGATTTGGCGGAGGGAGTTGAGATAGGCAAAGGCTTCTTCTGGAGAGTCAATGTTAGGTTCGCTGACGATTTCCATCAGAGGCGTGCCGGCACGATTGAAATCGATGCTAGAACTCGAAGCGTGGTGCGTGCTCTTGGCGACGTCTTCTTCCAGGTGAATCCGTGTCAGTTCGACGACTTTGCCGGGATTGGGGATGGATTTCTGGACGTCTTTTGGATAGGCTAGGTCGTAGAGGGGGACACCGCCGCCTATGCAGAGAGGCAGATCGAATTGCGAAATCTGATAGTTCTTCGGCATGTCCGGGTAGTAGTAATTCTTCCGGTCCCATTTTGAAATCGGTGGTGTCTTGCAGCCGAGCATGAGTCCCGCGAGGACGGTCCGTTCGATGGCACCTTGATTAAGCACGGGAAGGGCTCCGGGCATGCCGAGGCACACGGGGCAGGTTTGCGAATTCGGATCGGCTCCGAAGCCAACCTTGCATCCACAGAACATCTTCGACTTCGTCTTGAGCTGAACGTGCACCTCAAGGCCGATCGTTGCGTAATAGTCTTCCCGAGCCATGAGGGTATCTAGGAGCGCTCCAGGAGCAATCTCAACCTCGAATTCATGCGATTAAGGGGCTGATCGGTAGTGGCTGGGGTTGCTACGAAGGTCCCTATCATGCAAAGTTCTTCTATGCGCCTCGCTTTGTTCCTTGGTTTCTGCGCCGCAACGCTTCATGCGGCCCCTTCGGCAAAGGAGATTTCCTTCTTTGAGAAAAAGATCCGGCCGTTGTTGGCTGAGCACTGTTATAAATGCCATTCGGCGGATGCCAAGAAGCTGAAGGGCGGCTTTTTGCTCGACAGTGCGACGGGATGGCAGCGTGGTGGAAATACGGGGGAGGCTATTCTTCCGGGTGATCCGGACAAGAGTCCCCTGATTCACGCCGTGCGCTATGCCGACCGTGATTTGCAGATGCCTCCGAAGTACAAGTTGGACGACGATGCTATTGCGGCTTTTGAGAAATGGGTTGCGATGGGGGCTCCGGATCCTCGCGAGGGAAGGCAACCGTCGACCACGCTTGCCGAGATCGATATCGACGGCGGGCGTGATTACTGGGCTTTCAAGAAACTCAAGAGCAGCCCTGACAAAGAGACGGTTGATGCCTTTGTTGCGACGAGGCTGAGTGAGGCTGGTCTTGAGCCTGCTCCGTCTGCGGATCGCACGACATTGATTCGACGGGCCAGCTTTGATCTCGTTGGATTGCCACCTACTCCGGCACAAATAGATGCGTTTGTCAGTGATGCGCGTTCAGATGAAGAGGCCTTTGCGGAACTGGTCGATGACTTGTTAGACTCAGATGGCTTTGGCGAACGTTGGGGACGACATTGGTTAGATATCGTCCGCTATGGTGAGTCGATGGGACGTACGAGAAACTACCCTTTTCCGTATGCGTGGCGTTATCGTGATTATGTCATCGATGCGTTCAATGAGGACAAGCCCTACAATGTCTTTGTCAGAGAGCAGCTCGCCGGAGATCTCATGCCTGCCAAGGATGTGGCTGAGCGCGATGCGCTGACGGTGGCAACGGGATTTCTTGCGCTGGGCTCCATGGATCTCAATGAGAACCAACGTGAGCAGTATCGGATGGACGTGGTGGACGAGCAAATTGATGTCACGAGTCGCGCGGTGCTCGGGTTGACCACTGCCTGTGCGCGTTGTCACGATCACAAATTCGATCCTATCCCGCAGAGTGATTATTACGCCCTGGCGGGGATCTTTCGTAGCACGGATACTTTCTCCGGGTATACGGCCAAGCAGGGCGGCAATCGTAAAGGGTTCCGTGATGATTTGCTAGTCAAGCTTGACTCGGTGCCTGCGGATGTCGTCGCGCAGGAGGAGCTGGCTTACGATCCTAAGATTAAGAAACGGCTCAAGAATCAGGAACGTCAGCTTGCGGTCGTGAATTGCGAACTTCGCGAGGCCATCAACAAAACCAAGTCAGGAGGCAAGGATCGAAAGAAGAGTCGCAAACGGAACAAACGGGCGACGCAGGTTGCCCTAACGGAGAAACAGGATGCGGGCAAGTCGATCGGGGCGCTGAAGAAACAGCAGAAAGAATTGCAGCGTGAGGTGGCGAAGACGAAGCGCGCATTGAATCAAGGCGGCAACAATAAGAAGGGGAAGACGCCCAAGGTGCCGCGCACGGCAAACTACGCGATGGGTGTGCGTGAACATAAGCAGCCGGAAGACTGTCAGATCAACATCGGGGGCGAGGCTCGCAATCTGGGTGATCGTGTGCTACGCGGCTTTCTTCAAGTGCTGTCGGCTACTGACAAGCACGAGCTGAAGCCTTTGAAGCAGAGTGGCCGTCTTGAGTTGGCTGATTGGATGGTGTCGCGAGAGAATCCTCTGACTGCACGCGTTTATGTGAATCGCCTCTGGCACCATCTCTTCGGTCATGGCCTGGTGCGCACGGTGGACAACTTTGGCGAGATGGGGGAGCGACCCTCACACCCGCAGTTGTTAGACTACCTGGCCTCGAATTTCATGGAGGAAGGTTGGTCTACGAAAGCCATGATTCGCGAAATCATGTTGAGTGACACGTATCGACGCCGGAGTGGTCAGCACGATAAAGTATCTGAGATCGATCCTGAGAATCGACTTCTAGCACATACTCATGTGCGCCGACTTGAGGCGGAGCCCCTGCGAGATGCGTTGTTAGCCATTGGCGGCACGCTCAATCGCAAGCGCCCAGAGGGGTCGCCGGTCCTGCGCTCGAGCATTGGCGAGCTACGGCGTGCAGCTCAACTCAAGGACAAAGATTGGCTCACGCGTCGCAGTGTCTATTTGCCGATCGTGCGTGGCTTCTTACCGGATTTCCTCCAAGTCTTTGACTTTGCCGAGCCCAGCCAGGTCATGGGGCGGCGTGACGTGACCACCGTTTCGACTCAGGCGCTCTTCTTCATGAACAACCCGTTTCTGATGGCGCAAGCGCGTGCCTCTGCAGACTTGCTGTTCACGCACGAGAAAGATCCTGACACACGTCTTGTGAAGGCCTACCGCGTTGCGCTGGGACGCGAGCCCTCTGATGACGAGGTGGCGGCTTCCAAACGTTTCCTCGCTTCGGCCTCTGAGAGTAAACCACGCGAGCAGTGGGCAGGACTCTTCCAAGCACTCTTCGCCAGCGCTGAATTCCGCTATCTCCGTTAGCCCTCATTTGTATCATGATGACTCCTCTCACTACTCGCCGAGATCTACTCAAAGCAACGTCCTGTGGTTTCGGTTACCTGGCCCTGGCTGGTCTGGCCAATCAAGCGGCTGCTGCGACTGGGTTCCAAGGTCCCCTCGCTCCTAGACCCACGCACTTTGGGGCGCGTGCGAAGCGTGTCATCTTCATGTTCATGCAAGGTGGCCCTAGCCATCTAGACACCTTTGACTACAAGCCAGAGCTTGCTGCGAATGATGGCAAGATGGTCTCGTCGGCGTTGTTAGGCGGCAAGAAAGAGGTTCGCTTGTTAGGCCCTCAGTATGACTTCTCGCCGCAGGGGGATAGCGGGATTATGATGTCCTCACTCTTTCCCAACCTCGCAAAGCATGCGGATGACCTTTGTTTGATCAATGGCATGTTCACCGATAGCCCGGCGCATCCTCAGGCAAGTGTGATGTTGCAAACGGGGAGTACGAATTTCATCAGACCATCGCTTGGGTCGTGGGTCATTTATGGCCTGGGCACGAGCAATCAGGATCTGCCTGGTTTTGTGACGATCAATCCTCCGGGCGGTGCTGGTGGCGCTCAGAACTATGGTTCCGCGTTTTTGCCTGCAGCCTACCAAGGAACGCGATTGGCGACTGGTGGGGATGCGATTCAGAATATCCGCAACAAGATGCGGGGTAGAGGAGCGCAGCGGCATCAGTTAGACCTCGTGCAGAGTTTGAATCGCGGCTTGTTAGATAAAGTGGGCCAACATAACGAACTCGAAGGTGTCATCGAATCGTATGAACTGGCGTTTCGTATGCAGTCTGCGGTGCCTGCGGTGATTGATCTCGATAAGGAAGCGGAGGGCGTGAAGGAACGCTACGGGATCGGAGAGAAGGCAACAGACAACTTTGGGAAACAGTGTCTCATGGCACGTCGCCTCGCCGAGAAGGGCGTGCGCTTCATCCAGATCTCTGCGGGTGGCTGGGACCAGCACAAAGGCATTCATACCAAGTTGAAGACGAATTGTGAAGGCATCGACCAACCTATTGCGGGTCTCATGAGTGATCTCAAGGAGCGTGGAATGCTCGATGATACTTTGTTAGCATGGGGTGGTGAATTTGGCCGTGCGCCACGCGAGCAAGCTCCTGGTCAAGATGGTCGCCCTCACAATAACCGTGGCTACACCATGTGGATGGCGGGTGGCGGTATCAAGGGCGGCCAGCGCTATGGCGCGACCGATCCTCTGGGCGGCGTTGCCGTGCAGGACAAGGTCCACATCCACGATCTCCATGCGACGATCCTCCACTTGCTCGGCATGAATCACGAGCAGCTCACCTACCGCTATGCTGGCCGAGATTTCCGACTCACGGATGTCCATGGTGACGTGGTCAAGGGTATCCTTAGTTAGGCCGAGTTTCTTGTTAGTGTGTCAAAACCTGCTATTTTGACGATTATTTTCAACTCGAAACATCATAACTCCCTGATAATCAACGCTTCGATTTCTGAGTTTCATTTTGTAGTGCCTAATTTTAAATTATCAAGGCTGGCTTTCTTCCGCGGTCCCATAGCTTGGCGGTCGTGTATTTCCGAACCAAGACTATCAAAGGCACTCCGTTGCTTCAACTCGTCGAATCCTACCGCAACGCCGAGGGTTCCCCGCGGCAGCGCGTGGTTGCTTCGTTAGG